>NZ_JAESJL010000019.1:0-17899 GCF_016756945.1 Pseudomonas sp. MWU318 | reverse complement strand
CGAAGCGGAGAAGGATGTGATGGATTTTGTTCATCACTACAACCATCGTCGTTGCCACTCTGCCTCGAACCAATTGCCGCCTGCGCTATTTGAGCAGCAGGCGGCCTAATACTCCTACGGAGTGGTTTAAAAAAACTGAACCACTACACCGCAGGCTGCGATCTTTTGATCTTGGCTACTTGTTTGGCGTCGACCCGATCATCCACACCAACCCGCTCGCCTTCGCCCGCTCATGACACAACCCCAGCACCACCCGCCGCTCGTCATTGGTCATACGCCCCCAGCGGGTGATCTCCGCGACCGTGCGCTGGCAACCGGTACAAATATCGTCTTCATCCAGTGCGCAGATATTCACGCACGGCGAGGCAACCGGTCTTTTGGGAGTACTCATTCTTCCTGCTCGACCAGATCACGCGCATAGCGCTGCGAGTTATGCACATAGTGTGCGGCGCTGGCTTCGAGCATTTTCTTCTGCGGCTCGGTCAGCTCACGCACGACCTTGCCCGGCGAGCCCATCACCAGCGAGCCATCGGGGATCTCCTTGCCTTCGCCGATCAGCGAATTGGCGCCGATGATGCAGTTCTTGCCGATTTTCGCGCCGTTGAGGATCACCGCGTTGATGCCGATCAGGCTGTAGTCGCCGACGGTGCAGCCATGCAGCATGGCGTTGTGACCGATGGTCACGCCGGTGCCGATGGTCAGCGGATAGCCCATATCGGTGTGCATCACCGTGCCGTCCTGGACGTTGCTGTTCTTGCCGATCAGGATCAGTTCGTTATCGCCGCGCAATACGGCGTTGAACCAGACGTTAGCGCCCTCTTCGAGCTTGACCTTGCCCACCAGCACGGCATTGGGCGCGACCCAGCTCTGTGGATGGGTTTCGACGCGGGCGTCACCCAGGCGGTATTTCATCTTGTTTTCCTCAGGGCTCACGATGACGGGCCATTCGAGCGATGGCTTCAGGTGTTGATATAGCTTTTGGGCGGATGATGCAGACTGATCTGTTCGTCATAGAGCAGATTGATCAGTTCGACGATCATGATAGCGGTCAAACCCCAGATTTTGAATTCGCCGTAGCGATAACTCGGCACATACCAGCTGCGGCCCTGGTAATCGATACGGTGCGTATGTTCGCGCGGATCTTTACGGAAGAATTCCAGCGGCACGTTGAATACCGCTGCGATCTCGGCATCGTTGGCCTGGTATTCGACGAAGTCAGGAATCACCCCGACATACGGCGTGACCTTGATGCCGTGCAGAGAGATCAGCGGGCTGAGCGGGCCGATCACCTCGACCAACCCCGGTGGCAGGCCGATTTCTTCCTCGGCTTCGCGCAGAGCGGTGAAGATCAGGTCAGGGTCTTCGGGGTCACGGCGACCGCCGGGGAAGGCCACCTCGCCGCCATGGGTCGAGAGGCCGCTGGCGCGCAGGGTCAGCACCAGCTCGGGTTCGTCACTGCGGGTGATCGGCACCAGAACAGCGGCCTCGGGGAAACGTTTATCGGTCTCCAGCGTGCGCGGTGTGTGGTTGCTTACCCTATGCAGTAGCTCGTCCAGCATGAGTGTTCTCGATCAGTGCCTTACCCTGCATCATGCACCAATCATTGCAGCCGCCCAAGCCCCTCGCCGGGCCATGTCGCGAAACGACAACTTGCCGACCGGCACCGCTGCACGCCAAGATAGGCGCAGCATTCAGGAACCCCAGCATGAAATTTTGCAGCCAGTGCGGCAACCCGGTGACCCAGCGCATTCCCGAAGGCGATTCGCGGCTGCGATTTGTCTGTGACAGCTGTCAGACCATTCACTATCAAAACCCCAATATCGTCGCCGGTTGCGTCGCGACCTGGGGCAGTAAAGTGCTGCTCTGCCGCCGCGCCATCGAACCACGTCTCGGTTACTGGACGCTGCCTGCCGGTTTCATGGAAAACGGCGAAACCATCGAGCAGGCCGCGATCCGCGAAACCGCCGAAGAAGCCTGCGCCCGGGTACGCAATCTGAGCATCTATACGTTGATCGACGTGCCACACATCAGTCAGGTGCATGTGTTTTTCCGTGCCGAACTGGCCGATCTGGACTTTGCTGCCGGGCCCGAGAGCCTGGAAGTGCAACTATTCGACGAAGCCGACATCCCGTGGGACGAGCTGGCTTTCCGCACAGTGGGGCGTACCTTAGAATGCTTCTTCGCGGATCGTCGGGTCGAGGCGTATCCGGTTCGTTCGGAATCGATTCCGCCGTTGGTCCAGCCTGCCATCAGCTGACTCAAAAAATCCAAAGATCAAAAAGATCGCAGCCTGCGGCAGCTCCTACACTTAACATTGCGTCACTCTTGGGGAATCGTTTCAATGCGCTGGTTGCTTGCCCTGTTTTGCCTGTCATTCGTCACCGTGTCCCAAGCGTCATTCGTGACCACCGTGACGCCGTCGAATACCCCGATGATCGAAAAAATCCTGGTGCTCAAATCGGCTCATCAACTGCAATTGATCGCCGACGGCAAGCCGATCAAGACCTATCGAATTTCCTTGGGCAAAGGCGCGAAAAAAGGTCCGAAACTGATTGAAGGCGACAAACGCACGCCCGAAGGTTTCTACTGGATCGACTGGCGCAAGGTCAGTGAAAAATTCAACCTGGCGATGCACATCTCCTACCCGAACATCAGCGATTCGGCCCGCGCACGCCGCGAAGGCGTCGAGCCTGGCGGCATGATCATGATCCACGGCACCCCGGATTCGGAAGAAACCCCGGAAGACCTGTTCCACACCCTGGACTGGACCGACGGCTGCATCGCCATGCGCAACATGGACATGCGTGAAGTCTGGGGTCTGGTGCCGGACGGCACGATGATCGAGATCCGTCCTTAACCAGCGACCACTGGTCACCTGAAAAAAATAAATCAAAAGATCGCAGCCTGCGGCAGCTCCTACAGGGTTGATACCACTTCCCACTGTAGGAGCTGCCGCAGGCTGCGATCTTTTGCTTTTTACAGCCCACCCCTAATACCACTTCAAACCACAACCCCCGAAACCCGCCATTTCATTGGGCTACACGCCAATTCCCCGCGTTGACATGGTATTCAAGTGGTATTAATTTCCGCCCCACAAGCGAGCCACAACAATCCTATACTCGCGTCGGAAATGACCTACATGAACCTCCAGGCCCTACGCCCAGATGACTCCCAGCCGACGCCGCTTTACCTGCAGCTGGCGCGCAATCTGGAATCGGCGATCCATTCCGGGCAGTGGAAGGCCGAGCAGGCGATGCCGTCCGAGCGCAACCTCAGCGAGCAACTGGGGATCTCCCGGGTCACCGCGCGCAAGGCGCTGGAAGTGCTGCTCGATCAAGGTCTGATCCGCCGCCTGCAAGGTTCCGGCACCTTCATCACCCCCCGTCTGGAACAACCGCTGTCACGCCTCTCGGGCTTCAGCGAAATGCTCCGCCTCAAGGGTTTCGTCCCCAGCTCGCAGTGGCTGGAACGCGAAATCACCCTGCCGACTCACGAAGAACTGATCCGCCTGAGCCTGTCGCCGAACGACAAGGTCGCGCGCATGAAACGCCTGCGCAAGGCTGACGACACGGTGATGGCCATCGAGATGAGCACCCTGCCCGCCTCGATCATGCCCAAGCCGCAATTGGTCGGCGATTCACTCTACGAATACCTCGACGGCATCGGCAAACCGATCGTCCGCGCCCTGCAGCACATCCAGGCAATCAACGCCTCGGACGAGTTCGCCGCGCTGGTCGGCATCGCCCCCGGCACCGCCATGCTGCTGATGACCCGGGTCGGCTATCTGGAAGACAACACGCCGATCGAAGTCACCGACACCTATTGCCGCAACGACTACTACGACTTTGTTGCAGAGCTGCGCCGCTAACCGGGCGAAGCCGTCAAACAGCGAGAAGCAAAATGTCCGAAGACAACATCCTCACCGCCAGCGGCTGGGTTCGCGGCCGGCTGATTCACGAACACGGCAAAGTCGTCTCGATCGAAGGCGTGCCCTGCGATCCGGCCGACAATGACCTGCCGTATCTGCTGCCGGGCTTCATCGATCTGCACGTCCACGGCGGTGGTGGCAAAGACATCATGGAAGGCGCCAGCGCTTTCGAAACCATCACTCGCACCCACGTGCGCTTCGGCACCACCTCGCTGCTGGCCACTACCATGACCGCACCGAGCGCCGAGATTTCAAGCGTGCTGAAAGAGGTCGGCGAGTTTTGCGAACAACGTCCGCAAGGTGCCGCCCGCGTCCTCGGTGTGCATCTGGAAGGCCCGTACATCAACCCCGGCAAACTCGGCGCGCAACCGAACTTTGCCCACACTGCGTTGATGGCCGAGGTCGAGGAATACCTCGCGCTGGCACCGATCCGGGTAATCACCATCGCCCCGGAAATCGCCGGTCACGACGGGTTGATTCGTGAACTGAGCAGCCGCGGCATCCGCATGCAGATCGGCCACACCCTCGGCAGCTACGAGGAAGGCGTTGCCGCCCTGGATGCCGGCGCGACCAGCTTCACCCATCTGTACAACGCCATGAGCCCGCTGCATCACCGCGAGCCGGGCATCGTCGGCGCCGCGCTGGCCCACGCCAAATTTGCCGAACTGATCCCGGACTTGCTGCACGTGCACCCCGGCGCGATCCGCGTGGCCTTGCGTTCGATCCCGTGCCTGTACTGCGTCACCGATTCAACCGCCGCCGCCGGCATGCCCGACGGTGAATACAAGCTCGGCAGCCACACCGTGACCAAATGCCTGGGCGGCGTGCGCCTGCCCGACGGCACGCTGGCCGGCAGCACCCTGACCATGGATCAGGCCCTGCGCAATCTGGTGAAGATCGGACTGCCGATCGCCGAGGCCTCGCAGCGCCTGTCGCAATTTCCCGCCGACTACCTCGGCATCACTGAACGCGGGCGCCTGCAACCGGGGGCCTGGGCCGACTGCGTGCGGCTGGATCGCTCACTCACACTGACCGCCGTCATGGTCGAAGGAGAAGACATTGACTTCAAAAATGCTTGAAGAGGCGCTGTCCTCGTTCGAGGCCGTGCAAGCCCAACTGCAACAGCTCGACCCGCAGATGATCGAGATCGCCGGGCGCCTGCGCCGTCAGCCGCCGCAAGTGGCGATGACCGTCGCGCGCGGCAGCTCCGACCACGCGGCGAGCTACTTCGCCTACCTGACCATGCAGCAACTGGGGGTGCCGGTGGCATCGTTGCCGATGTCGGTGGTGACCATGCAGCAGGCACCGTTGAAGGTCAGCGGCCAAGTGGCGTTCGCGTTCTCGCAATCGGGGCAGAGCCCGGATCTGGTCAACAGCCTGCGTCTGCTGCGCAAGCGCGGCGCACTGAGCGTATCGATGGTCAATGCCGCCGATTCGCCGTTGGAAGCCGCATGTGAATTCAGCCTGCCGCTGCTCGCCGGCACCGAAAGCAGCGTCGCCGCGACCAAGAGTTTTATCGCCACCCTGAGCGCCAGCGCCCGCCTGATCGCGCACTGGAAAGAAGACAGCGAACTGTTGGAAGCGCACAACACCCTGCCCGAAGGCCTGCGCGAAGCGGCGCAGCAGGACTGGAGCGCAGCCATCGAGGCCTTGCGTGGTTGCGAACGCCTGATGGTCATCGGCCGTGGTGCCGGTTTTGCCATCGCTCAGGAAGCCGCGCTGAAATTCAAGGAGACCTCGGCGATCCAGGCCGAAGCCTTCAGCAGCGCCGAAGTCCGTCACGGCCCGATGGCGCTGATCGACGAACACTACCCGCTGCTGGTGTTCGCTCCACGCGGTGCCGAACAGGCGGGCCTCATCAGCCTCGCGGCAGAGATGCGTCAACGCGGCGCTCGCGTGCTGCTGGCCGCGCCGGACGACATCCTCGAACGCGACCTGACCCTGAGCCGCGCCGAGCACCCGGCCCTCGATCCGATCCTGGCGATCCAGAGTTTCTACGTGATGGCCGCAGGTTTAGCCGTGGCCCGCGGCATGGACCCGGACCAGCCGCGCCACCTGAGCAAAGTGACCCGTACACACTAACCACTGCTGAACGATGCACAACCCTGTCGACGGACGCGAAAACCGTTGATTGATGCACAACTCTGTAGGTGCTGCCGCAGGCTGCGATCTTTTGATTTTGACGTTCAAAAAACAAGATCAAAAGATCGCAGCCTGCGGCAGCTCCTACAGGGGAAAGCGAAATTACTGATGAGACCGAGCCATGCACAACAACAATAAAGAGCTGACCCTCAGCGCCCCGCTCAGCGGCCCGGTGCTCACGCTCGCCAAAGTCCCGGACGCGGTGTTCGCCAGCGGCGCGATGGGTGACGGCATCGCCATCGACCCGCTGAATGACACCCTGTATTCGCCCTGCGCCGGGGAGATCATCCACGTCGCCCGCACCGGCCACGCGCTGACCGTGCGCGCCGACAACGGCGCGGAAATCCTCTTGCACCTGGGCCTCGACACCGTTGAACTGAATGGCGAAGGCTTCTCGATGCTGGTCAAGCAAGGCACCCGGGTCAGCAACGGCCAACCGTTATTGCGCTACGACCTGGACAAGGTCGGCCAGCAGTGCAAAAGCCTGGTCAGCCTGTTGATCCTGACCAACAGCCAGGATTTCCAGGTGCGCCCGATCACACTCAAAGCGGTGAAGGTCGGCGAGCCGCTGCTGCACATCATTGCACGCAACAGCTCTGCGGCGACTGCCGAAGCGGTTGGCGGGCCAGAGGTTCAGGGTCAGGTGCTGGTGGCGCATCGCGGCGGCTTGCATGCGCGCCCCGCCGCGCTGATTCGCCAGACCGCGCAAGGTTTCAAGAGCCAGTCGCAGCTGCACTTCGCCGGCAAATCGGCGCCGTGCAACAGCCTGATCGGCCTGATGGGACTGGCCATCGGCGAGCAGGATGAGGTGCACGTCAGCTGTCAGGGGCCGGACGCCGAAGCCGCGCTGCAAGCCTTGCTCAATGCCTTGGCGACCGCCCTGCCCGATGATCATCACTCCGCTGCACCGGTCAACGCCGCACCGCGCAAACGCCCCGCCGAGGCTGGCGTATTGCAGGGTGTGTGCGCCGCACCGGGACTGGTCGGCGGGCCGCTGTTTCGCCTGAACGCGATCAGCCTGCCGGCAGATGCGGGCAGTCATGATCCGCTGGTGCAACAGGAGGTGCTTGAGTCGGCGCTGAAGCAGGTTCGCAACGAAATCAACGCCACTCTAGCCCAAGCGAAAAAGCACAAGAGCACCGACGAAGAAGCGATCTTCGCCGCGCATCTGGCACTGCTCGAAGACCCGGCCCTGCTCGACGCCGCGCAGCATTCCATCGACCAAGGCACGGCGGCGACCCACGCGTGGAGCCAGTCGATCGACGTGCAATGCGAAGTGCTGCAACACACCGGCAGTGCGCTGCTGACCGAACGCGCCAACGACCTGCGCGACCTCAAGCAACGGGTGCTGCGCGCCCTGCTCGGCGAAGCCTGGCATTACGACGTGCCGACCGGCGCCATCGTCGCTGCGTATGAACTGACGCCATCGGATCTGCTGCAACTCAGCGCGCAGGGTGTCGCCGGGTTGTGTATGGCCGAGGGTGGCGCGACCTCGCACGTGGCGATTCTGGCGCGCGGCAAAGGTCTGCCGTGCCTGGTTGCACTGGGCGCCGCATTACTCGATCAAGCACAAGGTCAGTCGGTGGTGCTGGATGCCGATGGCGGTCGCCTCGAACTGACGCCGAACGCCGAACGCCTGGCCGAAGTACAACAGGCGCAAATCGAGCGTCAGCAACGCCGCGATGCGCAACAGGCCAAGGCGCATCTGCCCGCCGAAACCCGCAATGGCGTGACCATCGAAGTGGTCGCCAATGTCGCCTCCAGCCATGAAGCGGCAGACGCCTTTGCCAATGGAGCCGATGGCGTTGGCCTGCTGCGCACCGAGTTTCTGTTCGTCGACCGGCAGACTGCGCCGGACGTCGAAGAGCAGCGTGCTGCCTATCAAGCCGTGCTCGATGCCATGGGCGAGCACTCGGTGATCATCCGCACGATCGACGTCGGCGGCGACAAGCAACTCGACTACCTGCCGCTGCCCGCCGAAGCCAACCCGGTCTTGGGCTTGCGTGGCATTCGTCTGGCCCAGGCCCGTCCGGAAATCCTCGATCAGCAATTGCGCGCACTGCTGCAAGTCAGCCCGCTGCACCGTTGCCGGATCCTGTTGCCGATGGTCACCGAAGTCGATGAACTGCTGCACATCCGCCAACGGGTCGATGCGCTGTGCCTGGAACTGAACATCAACCAGCGCCCGGAAATCGGCGTGATGATCGAAGTCCCCGCCGCCGCGCTGCAAGCCGAACAACTGGCCGAGCACGCCGACTTCCTGTCGATCGGCACCAACGATCTGTCGCAATACACCCTGGCGATGGACCGCGACCACGCAGGTTTGGCCGCTCGGGTCGATGCCCTGCACCCGGCGCTGCTGCGACTGATCGCCATGACTTGCGCAGGCGCGGCAGTGCACAAACGCTGGGTTGGCGTGTGCGGTGCCCTCGCCTCCGACCCACTGGCGACGCCGGTGCTGATCGGCCTCGGCGTGACCGAACTGTCGGTGAGCCCGGTGCAGATCGGTGAAATCAAGGATCGCGTGCGCCAGTTGCACGAGGCCGAATGCCAACGCCTCAGCCACGACCTGTTGAAACTCAACAGCGCCGCTGCGGTACGTCAGGCCTGCCACCAGCATTGGCCTCTGCACTAACAACAAGCTCTCTATAAAGAGCAGGGAGAACCACCATGTACCAACTCTTCATCGAAGGCCTGCAACGCCTAGGCCGTGCGCTGATGCTGCCGATCGCGATCCTGCCGATTGCCGGCCTGCTGCTGCGTCTGGGTGACACCGACCTGCTGAACATCGCGATCATTCACGATGCCGGCCAGGTGATCTTCGCCAACCTGGCCATGATCTTCGCCATCGGCATCGCCGTCGGATTCGCCAAGGACAACAACGGCACCGCAGGCCTGGCCGGGGTGATCGGTTACCTGGTGATGATCTCCACACTCAAGGTGCTCGACCCGAGCATCAACATGGGCATGCTCGCCGGGATTGTCAGCGGCCTGATGGCCGGCGCGCTGTACAACCGCTTCAAGGACATCAAGCTGCCGGAGTACCTGGCGTTCTTCGGTGGCCGCCGGTTCGTGCCGATCGTCACCGGGTTCGCGGCGGTCGGGCTGGGCGTGGTGTTTGGCTACATCTGGCCGCCGATCCAGCACGGCATCAACAGCTTCGGCACTCTGATGATGGAAAGCGGCAGCATTGGTGCGTTCGTGTTTGGCGTGTTCAACCGCTTGCTCATCGTCACCGGCCTGCACCACATCCTCAACAACATGGCGTGGTTCGTGTTCGGCAACTTCACCGACCCGACCACCGGCGCGCTGGTCACCGGCGACCTGTCACGCTACTTCGCCGGCGATCCGAAGGGCGGCCAGTTCATGACCGGCATGTTCCCGATGATGATCTTCGGCCTGCCCGCCGCGTGCCTGGCGATGTACCGCAACGCGTTGCCGGAGCGCCGTAAGGTCATGGGCGGGATCTTCCTGTCGATGGCGCTGACCTCGTTTTTGACCGGGGTAACCGAGCCCATCGAATTCGCCTTCATGTTCCTCGCCCCGCTGCTGTATTTGCTGCACGCACTGCTGACCGGGTTGTCGATGGCGATCACCAATGCGCTGAACATCCACCTCGGTTTCACCTTCTCCGGCGGCTTCATCGACATGGTGCTGGGTTGGGGGCGTTCGACCAATGGCTGGCTGGTGATTCCGGTCGGGCTGGCGTATGCCGTGGTGTATTACGCGGTGTTTGATTTCTGTATCCGCCGCTTCAATCTGAAGACGCCGGGGCGTGAGGACGTGGCCGCCACCGAGAAGTCAGTGCTCACGGAAAACGAACGTGCCGCTGCGTACATCAAGGCCTTGGGCGGTGCCGAGAACCTGCTCACCGTTGGCGCCTGCACGACTCGTCTGCGCCTGGAAATGGTCGATCGCAACAAGGCATCCGATGCGGATTTGAAAGCGCTGGGCGCAATGGCCGTGGTACGCCCGGGCAAGGGCGGCAGCTTGCAGGTGGTGGTCGGGCCATTGGCCGACAGCATCGCCGACGAAATCCGCCTCGCCATGCCGGCGTTGGGGCGTGCGTTGGTGGCTGCGCCTGCTGCGGTGGTCGAGGAATCGAAAGCTGCAATGGTCGCTGCACCGGAAGCCCAGCAATGGCTGACTGCCTTGGGCGGTAGCGAGAATGTGCTGCAGCTGAACTGCATCGCACTGACGCGTATTCGTCTGCAACTGGCCGATGGTAAAGCGCTTTCCGAGGCTCAGTTGAAAGAGCTGGGTTGCCAGGGTGTCAGCCCGCTGGAGGGTGGGGTCTGGCATTTGTTGATTGGTGAGAAAGCGGCGAGTTTGAGTGGGGCGATTGAGGCGTTGGTTAATCGGAGTGAGGTCAGCGCCAAGGTTTGAACCGCCCACTGTAGGAGCTGGCGAACGCGGCCCGAGCCTTCGGCAGCTCCTACAAAGTATCCAGCCTGGCGCTCATCAGGTTTGTGGATCGACCCGGTCCAGCGCGCGGTTTACCGCGAGTTCGGCGAGCATGATGATTTGCTGGATCGCCAGAGCAGTGCTGCGTTGCAGGCCGCTGAGTTCGCTGGCGAAGTTGCTGGCCATGGCACTGGCGCAGGCCAACGATTCGTAGGCGTGGGCCAGCAGGGTTTCTGTGTCGATGCTGGGGTTGACCAGGAACATCGTGCTGGGCTGATGCGCCTCAGCGGATTGCGGGGTGAAGTAGAAATCGACAGCGCGCTTGATGGGTCTTTCGTCAGGTCTTCAACCCGGATGGTGTCGACGGGTGGTGCTGTGGTTTCGTGGGGTGGATCGGGGATTAGCTTATCCATGTCTCAATTTCCTCTAATAAGTGCGAGAGCCACTTATTCCCGATCTCACTCGAAGAAAAGGTGGCAGCCATGTACGGGGTGAGATCACCGGTATGGATAAACCCGGCAGGACATTCGTCCACCCGCACACAGCCGCCATAGAGAATCGCGTCAGTTTAAGCTGGCAGCGATTATGGAGGGACATGCACAAGTATCCAAATGAATAGCCGGGGATCTCACACCCGGTCGCTGAATTGGCAGCGACAGACAAAGCCTAGAGACCGGACGTCCGAGGGACAACCTGAAAACCTTGTGGGAAGGTTCTGGTAATTCCACACACTCTTAAACACAAAACATCCCCCTGTAGGAGCTGCCGAAGGCTGCGATCTTTTGACTTTGGCTTTCACAATTCAAAAGCAAGATCAAAAGATCGCAGCCTTCGGCAGCTCCTACAGGAAGATCGGGTTTATTCAGTTGGAGACCGGTCGGCTGTCAGGCCGCCATCGCTGGCAAGCCAGCTCCCACAGAAGAGCAAAGGCGAACCGCGTCCGCTTCTCACCACTCAATGGTCAAGTGTCAGCTCGCCGAAAGCTCTTGATCTTGATCCACGGGCGACGTCGGCAGGCTGAGTGGAGGGATTTATCCGGGAGTGGGAGCGCAGCGACCGTTTGGCGAAGCCAAATACAGCGAGAGGAGGTGCAGCGAAGCAAACCGGAGGCGCTGCGCCCGGATCAATCCCGGAGCGAAGGGACCGCGAGCCCCAGCGAGCGGGCCGAACGCAGGAGCAAGCGTTTTTTTGCTTACTTTTTTTAGGCGTTTGTAAAAAAAGTGAGTCGCCGTAAGGGCGAAACCGCCATCCGCCGCACCCGAAGAATCGGATATTCACACAGTCAGCCAGAACATGGTCGCCTGTCAGGGCGCCATCGCGAGCAGGCTCACTCCTACAGAAACGCAAATCGCAGGCAACAAAAAACCCGTAGACAATCACTCATCTGCGGGTTTCCCGTTCCAGCGGCAAAAAGATCAGAAATCCTCCAGCCGCCACACCTCATAAGCCGGCGTCTCGTAAGGGTGACTCAACTTCAAAGCCGCCACCACATCACGAATCAACGCGTCACAAACCACAAGCTCAACCTCCCATTCCTCGACCCGCTCAACCTGCCCCGCCTCACCAATGAACGGCTGACTGCCGTGCAAAGGCCGAAACTGACCAGACCCAAGCACCTGCCAAGCACAGTGGTCATAGTCCCCGATCCGCCCACCACCGGCAGCGAATACAGCGTCCTTGACCACCTCGACATGACTGTCGGGAACAAAAAACGCGAGCTTGTACACAGGCCTCAGTTCACCCAGACGCGAGCATTACGGAACATGCGCATCCAGGGAGCATCCTCGGTCCAGTCTTCCGAACGCCACGAGTTCTGCACCGCGCGGAACACCCGCTCCGGGTGCGGCATCATGATCGTCACACGACCGTCGCGGCTGGTGAGACCGGTAATCCCGCGCGGCGAACCGTTCGGGTTGGCCGGGTAGGCTTCGGTGACCTTGCCGTGGTTGTCGACGAAACGCATCGCCACGCAACCCGACAGATCGGCTTCCAGCAGCGCTTCTTCGCTGGAGAACTCGGCATGGCCTTCACCGTGCGCGATGGCGATCGGCATGCGCGAACCGGCCATGCCCTGCAGGAAGATCGAGTTCGATTCCTGGATCTGCACCATCGCCACGCGCGCTTCGAACTGCTCGGAGCGGTTGCGCACGAAGTGCGGCCAGAACTCGCTGCCCGGGATCAACTCGTGCAGGTTGGACATCATCTGGCAACCGTTGCACACGCCGAGGGTGAAGCTGTCGTTACGCTCGAAGAAGCCCTGGAACGCATCGCGGGCACGGCTGTTGAACAGCGCCGACTTGGCCCAGCCTTCACCGGCGCCGAGTACGTCGCCGTAGGAGAAACCACCGCAGGCCACCAGACCTTTGAACTCGTTCAGGTCGACACGGCCAGCGAGAATGTCGCTCATGTGCACGTCGATCGCGTTGAAGCCGGCGCGGTCGAACGCTGCCGCCATTTCCACCTGACCGTTGACGCCCTGCTCACGCAGCACGGCAACCTGTGGGCGGATACCCTTCTTGATGTAAGGCGCGGCGATGTCCTGGTTGACGTCGTAGCTCAGCTTGACGCTCAGGCCCGGGTTGTCTTCTTCCAGCAGCGCGTCGAACTCTTGCTCGGCGCAGTCGGCGTTGTCGCGCAGACGCTGGATCTGGTAGCTGGTCTCGGCCCACTGACGTTGCAGCAGACGACGCTGGCCTTCGAACACCGTGTCACCGTTGAAGGTGATGTTGATCTGGCCATTGTTGATCGGCTGACCGATCACCGACACACAGTCACCCAGACCGGCCGCGCTGAATTGCGCGAGGATGTCCGGGGTGGCGTCCTGACGAACCTGGATCACCGCACCCAGTTCTTCGTTGAACAGGATCGCGGCGATTTCGGCCGAGTTTTCGGCAACGCTGTCCAGGTTCAGGCTCAGACCGCAGTGGCCGGCGAACGCCATTTCCACCACGGAGGTCAGCAGACCACCGTCGGAACGGTCGTGGTAAGCCAGCAGGTGACCGTCGGCGTTGAGGCCCTGGATCACCGCGAAGAAGGCCTTCAGGTCTTCGGCGTCATCAACGTCCGGCGCGTGTTTGCCGAGCTTGCCGTGAACCTGGGCAAGGATCGAGGCACCCATGCGGTTCTGGCCGCGACCGAGGTCGATCAGGATCAGGTCGGTGGTGCCCTTGTCCATGCGCAGTTCCGGGGTCAGGGTCTGACGGATGTCAGCCACTGGGGCGAAACCGGTCACGATCAGCGACATCGGCGAGGTCACGGTTTTTTCTTCGCCGTTGTCGTTCCAGCGGGTGGCCATGGACATCGAGTCCTTGCCCACCGGAATGGTGATGCCCAGCTCAGGGCACAGTTCCATGCCGACCGCTTTCACGGTGTCGTACAGACGCGCGTCTTCGCCCGGATGGCCGGCGGCGGACATCCAGTTCGCCGACAGTTTGATGTCGGAGATCTTGTTGATGCGCGAGGCGGCAATGTTGGTCAGGGTTTCGCCGATGGCCATGCGGCCCGATGCCGGAGCGTCCAGCAGCGCCAGCGGAGTGCGCTCGCCCATGGCCATCGCTTCACCGGTGTAGACGTCGAAACTGGTGGCGGTGACGGCTACGTCGGCCACCGGAACCTGCCATGGGCCAACCATCTGGTCACGGGCCACGAGGCCCGTGATGGTGCGGTCGCCGATGGTGATCAGGAAGCTTTTGCTCGCCACGGCCGGGTGATGCAGGACGCGCTCGATGGATTCGCTGATGTCCAGGTTCGACGGATCGAAATCGTCGCCCAACTCGGCCTCGCGAACCACCGAACGGTGCATGCGCGGCGCCTTGCCCAGCAACACTTCCAGGGGCATGTCCACCGGGTTGTTGCCGAAGTGGCTATCCGTGACAGTAAGCTGCGGCTCGGCAGTGGCTTCGCCGACCACGGCAAACGGGCAGCGCTCGCGTTCGCAGATCGCCTTGAAGCGCTCGAAGTCGGCTGGGCCGACCGCCAGAACGTAACGTTCCTGGGATTCGTTGGACCAGATTTCGTGCGGGGCCATGCCCGGCTCGTCATTTGGAATGTTGCGCAGTTCGAAACGACCACCACGGTCGCCGTCGTTGACCAGTTCCGGGAAGGCGTTGGACAGACCGCCCGCACCCACGTCGTGGATGAAGCTGATCGGGTTCTTGTCGCCCAGTTGCCAGCAACGGTCGATGACTTCCTGGCAGCGACGCTCCATCTCAGGGTTTTCACGCTGTACGGAAGCGAAGTCGAGATCCGCCGAGCTGGTGCCGGTGGCCATCGAGGAAGCGGCACCGCCGCCCAGACCGATCAGCATTGCCGGGCCGCCGAGCACGATCAGCTTGGAGCCGACCAGAATCTCGCCTTTCTTGACGTGTTCTTCGCGGATATTGCCCATACCGCCCGCGAGCATGATCGGCTTGTGGTAACCGCGAACTTCGTCACCGTGCGGAGTAGTGATCGATTGTTCGAAGGTACGGAAGTAACCGGTCAGGGCCGGACGACCGAATTCGTTGTTGAACGCGGCGCCGCCCAGCGGGCCTTCGATCATGATGTCCAGCGCGGTAACGATGCGCTCAGGCTTGCCGTACGGCACTTCCCACGGCTGTTCGAAGCCCGGGATCTGCAGGTTGGACACGGTGAAACCGGTCAGGCCGGCCTTCGGCTTGGCGCCACGACCGGTTGCACCTTCGTCGCGGATCTCGCCACCGGAACCGGTGGACGCGCCCGGGAACGGGGCGATCGCGGTCGGGTGGTTGTGGGTCTCGACCTTCATCAGGATGTGCACCGGCTCCTGCACCGCGCCGTACTGGCGGGTCTCCGGATCCGGGAAGAAGCGGCCGGCGACGTTGCCGACGATCACCGAAGCGTTGTCCTTATAAGCGGACAGCACGCCTTCGTTGTGCATCTGATAGGTGTTCTTGATCATGCCGAACAGGCTTTTTTCCTGGCTCTCGCCGTCAATATCCCAACTGGCGTTGAAGATCTTGTGGCGGCAGTGCTCGGAGTTGGCCTGGGCGAACATCATCAGTTCGATGTCGTGCGGGTTACGCTTGAGACCGTTGAAGGCGTTGACCAGATAATCGATCTCGTCTTCGGCCAGGGCCAGGCCCAGCTCGGTGTTGGCCTTTTCCAGCGCGGCGCGGCCGCCACCGAGGATGTCGATCGCGGTCAGCGGCTTCGGCTCGGCGTGGCTGAACAGACCGGCGGCCTGTTCCAGATTGCCCAGAACGATCTGGGTCATGCGGTCATGCAGCACGTCGGCGATTTGCTGGGCCTCGGCGTCGCTGAACTGGCCGGCCACGTAGAACGCGATGCCGCGCTCCAGGCGCTGGATCTTGCTCAGGCCGCAGTTGCGGGCGATGTCGCTGGCCTTGCTCGACCATGGCGAGATGGTGCCGAAACGCGGCAACACCAGAAACAGACGGCCGGTCGGCTCTTGTACCGGAACGCTTGGGCCGTACTTCAGAAGGCGCGCAAGCACCTGCTGTTCGTCGCCGGTCAGGACGCCGGTGACTTCGGCGAAGTGAGCGAATTCAGCATACAGGCCACTGACAGCTGGAACCTTCTGGCTCAGTTGCTCAAGGAGTTTGCTGTGGCGAAAGGCAGAAAGGGCAGGAGCGCCGCGCAGGATCAACATCTTCGGGACAGCCTCGGGAAGGGGTGTGCTTTGAGGCCGTGCATTCTAGCCTAAACCGCCCTCAACATCACCCGAAACGCTACGCACGGTTGCACTCGGATATCAATCTGTGTTTCTGCCTTTGAAGTCAAATTCCGAGGGTGCACGAGCCGTGCTTATTTTTCCTGTCACAAAATGCCGTTCAGCCCCATTCCTGTGGGGTTTCGTGCGGTTTTGTGATCTCTAGCAGACAAGCCGCTCACTGTCGAGATATGGCGCCCGCAGCCGTTTGCGTATACTGCGCAGATGTTTTTCCCAACGGCTTTGCGTCCGCGGTACGCCAAATGGCTGATCGCAACCGGACTCTTCCTGATGCTCGGTGGCTGTGTTGATAAACCCAACACACTCGAGCGCGTAAAGGAGGATGGTGTGCTGCGGGTGATTACCCGTAACAGCCCCGCCACCTACTTTCAGGATCGCAGCGGTGAAACCGGCTTCGAATACGAGCTGGTGAAGCGCTTCGCCGACGATTTGGGGGTCGAGCTGAAGATCGAGACCGCCGACAACCTCGACGACCTGTTCAACCAGATCGGCAAGCCGAACGGCCCGGTGCTGGCGGCGGCAGGTCTGGTCAGCAGCGAGGATCGCAAGAAGCAGGTGCGGTTTTCCCACTCCTACCTCGAAGTCACCCCGCAGATCATCTACCGCAACGGCCAGTCGCGCCCTACCGATCCAGGTGATCTGGTCGGCAAGAAGATCATGGTGCTCAAGGGCAGCACCCACGCCGAACAACTGGCGGAGCTGAAAAAGAAGTTTCCGGGCATCGAATACGAAGAGTCCGACGCCGTTGAGGTGGTCGACCTGCTGCGCATGGTCGATGAAGGCCAGATCGACCTGACGCTGGTCGACTCCAACGAAGTGGCGATGAACCAGGTGTACTTCACCAACATCCGCGTGGCCTTCGACCTCGGCGATGCGCGCAGCCAGAGTTGGGCGGTGGCCGCCGGCGAAGACAACAGCCTGCTCAACGAGATCAACGCCTACCTCGACAAGGTGCAGAAGAACGGCACCCTGCAGCGCCTGAAAGACCGCTATTACGGCCATGTCGATGTCCTCGGCTACATGGGCGCCACTACCTTCGCCCAGCACTTGCAGCAGCGCCTGCCCAAATACGAACAGCACTTCAAGACCTACGCCAAGAAAGAGAAAGTCGACTGGCGCCTGCTGGCGGCCATCGGTTATCAGGAATCGCTGTGGCAACCGGCGGTCACTTCGAAAACCGGCGTGCGTGGTTTGATGATGCTGACCCAGAACACCGCTCAGGCGATGGGCGTGTCGAACCGTCTCGATCCCAAGCAAAGCATCATGGGCGGCGCCAAGTACCTGGCCTACATGAAGGATCAGCTCGACGAATCGATTCAGGAGCCGGACCGCACCTGGTTTGCCCTGGCGGCGTACAACGTCGGTAGCGGTCATCTCGATGACGCACGCAAACTGGCGTCCCGCGAAGGCCTGAACCCCGACAAGTGGCTGGACGTGAAGAAGATGCTGCCGCGCCTGTCGCAGAAGCAGTGGTACAGCAAGACCCGCTACGGCTACGCCCGGGGCGGCGAGCCGGTGCATTTCGTGGCGAACATCCGTCGCTACTACGACATCCTGACCTGGGTGACCCAGCCGCAGCTTGAAGGCGATCAGGTGGCCGAGGGCAATCTGCATGTGCCGGGGATCGACAAGTCAAAACCGGCTCAAGAGCCTGCCCCGCTCTAAAAGCAAAAGATCGCAGCCTTCGGCAGCTCCTACAGGGTTTTGCGTACATC
>NZ_JAESJL010000018.1:0-24901 GCF_016756945.1 Pseudomonas sp. MWU318 | reverse complement strand
TACCACCGCACCGAACGATGCGCTGACCGGCCACGCGCCGCTGACCAACGCGATCACCAACGTCAGCGGTGGCAACTACGAAAACCTCGTGGCCGACAAGACCCCGGTCAATACCACGGTCACCGATACCGTCGACACCACCAACCTGTCGCTGTCCGCGACCGGTACCGTGGCCGAAGGCGGCTCGATCGTTTACACCGCGACGCTGACCAACGCTGCCGGTTCGCCGGTTACCGTGACGTTGAGCAACGGCGCAGTAATCACTATCGACGCGGGCAAAACCGCCGGCACCGTGACCGTTCCGGCTCCAGCGGATGACGTCTACAAAGACGCCGGCACCGTTGAGGCCACGATCAAGACCGCGACTGGCGGCAATTTCGAAAACCTGGTGACCAGCAACACCCCGGCCGTGACCAGCGTCACCGACACCATCGACACCACCACGGTCAAACTGACCGCGACCGAGTCTGCTGCTGAAGGTGGTACCGTCACCTACACCGCGACCGTTGGTGCGCCGGTCACCGGTTCGCCGGTTGTGGTGACCTTGGCCAACGGCCAGAACATCACCATCGAAGTGGGCAAAACCACCGGTACCGTGACCACCACTGCGCCGAACGACGTGTTGACCGGCCACGCGCCGCTGACCAACGCGATCACTAACGTCAGCGGCGGCAACTACGAAAACCTGGTGGCCGATAAAACCCCGGTCAGCACCACGGTCACCGACACCATCGACACCACCAACCTGTCGCTGAGCGCGACCGGCACCGTGGCCGAGGGTGGCTCGATTGTTTACACCGCAACGCTGACCAACGCCGCTGGTTCGCCAGTGACCGTGACGCTGAGCAACGGTGCAGTCATCACCATCGACGCCGGTAAAACCACCGGTACCGTCACCGTCCCTGCCCCGGCCGACGACGTCTACAAAGACGCCGGCACTGTTCAGGCAACGATCAAAACCGCGACCGGTGGCAGCTTCGAGAACCTGGTACCAAGCACCACGCCAGCAGTGACCAGCGTCACCGACACCATCGACACCACGGGCGTGAAACTCACCGCCACGGGCACCGTGGCCGAAGGTGGCACCGTCACTTACACCGCTACCGTTGGTGCGCCAGTTACCGGCTCGCCTGTCGTCGTGACCCTGGCCAACGGTCAGACCATCACCATCGACATCGGCAAAACCACCGGCACCGTGACCAGCATCGCACCGAACGATGCGCTGACCGGTCACGCGCCGTTGACCAACTCGATCACTAACGTGACCGGCGGCAACTACGAAAACCTTGTGGCCGACAAGACCCCGGTCAGCACCACCGTGACCGACACTGTCGACACCACCAACCTGTCCCTGAGCGCCACTAATACGGTCGCCGAGGGCGGTTCGATCATTTACACCGCCACCCTGACCAACGCCGCTGGTTCGCCAGTGACCGTGACCCTGAGCAACGGCGCAGTGATCACCATCGACGCCGGTAAAACCACTG
Source organism: Pseudomonas sp. MWU318 (assembly GCF_016756945.1). Taxonomy (NCBI): domain Bacteria; kingdom Pseudomonadati; phylum Pseudomonadota; class Gammaproteobacteria; order Pseudomonadales; family Pseudomonadaceae; genus Pseudomonas; species Pseudomonas sp. MWU318. The sequence continues at coordinate 23,414 of NZ_JAESJL010000018.1, read as the reverse complement.
GCACCGTGACCGTTCCTGCCCCGGCTGATGACGTCTACAAAGACGCCGGCACCGTGCAGGCAACCATCACCAATGCCAGCGGCGGCAACTTCGAAAACCTGGTACCAAGCACCGTACCGGCCGTGACCAGCGTCACCGATACCATCGACACCACTACCGTGAAGTTGTCTGCCACCGGTACAGCGGCTGAAGGCGGCAACGTCGTCTACACCGCCACCGTCGGCGCGCCAGTCACTGGTTCGCCAGTCGTGGTGACTCTGTCCAATGGCCAGACCATCACCATCGACATCGGCAAAACCACCGGCACCGTGACCAGCATCGCTCCAAATGACGCGCTGACCGGCCACGCACCGTTGACCAACTCGATCACCAACGTGACCGGCGGCAACTACGAGAACCTCGTTGCCGACAAGACGCCGGTCAGCACCACCGTGACCGACACCATCGACACCACCAACCTGTCGCTGTCCGCGACCGGCACCGTGGCCGAAGGTGGCTCGATTGTTTACACCGCAACGCTGACCAATGCCGCGGGTTCGCCAGTGACCGTAACGTTGAGCAACGGCGCAGTCATCACCATCGACGCCGGTAAAACCACCGGCACCGTGACCGTTCCGGCTCCAGCGGACGACGTCTACAAAGACGCCGGCACCGTGCAGGCGACCATCAAGTCGGCGACAGGTGGCAGCTTCGAAAACCTGGTGCCAAGCACCACGCCAGCCGTAACCAGCGTCACCGACACCATCGACACCACTGGCGTGAAACTCACAGCCACGGGCAGCGTGGCCGAGGGTGGCACCGTCACCTACACCGCCACCGTCGGTGCGCCAGTCACCGGTTCGCCAGTCGTGGTGACCCTGGCCAACGGCCAGACCATCACTATCGACATCGGTAAAACTACCGGCACCGTCACCAGCATCGCGCCGAATGACGCGCTGACCGGCCACGCTCCACTGACCAACTCGATCAGCAACGTGACCGGCGGCAACTACGAAAACCTCGTTGCCGACAAGACGCCGGTCAGCACCACCGTGACCGACACCATCGACACCACCAACCTGTCGCTGAGCGCGACCCCGGCGGTGAACGAGGGCGGCCAGATCACCTACACCGCCACCCTGAGCAACGCCGCCGGTTCCCCGGTAACCGTGACTTTGAGCAACGGCTCGGTGATCACCATCGACGCCGGCAAAACCACGGGTACCGTGACCGTTCCGGCTCCGGCTGACGACGTCTACAAAGACGCCGGCAGCGTGCAGGCGACCATCACCAACGCCAGCGGTGGCAACTTCGAGAACCTGGTACCGAGCACGACACCGGCCGTGACCAACGTCGCCGATACCATCGACACCACCACCGTCAGCATCACCGGCAGCACCTCGGTGACCGAAGGCCAGACCGCCAGCTACACCGTCAGCCTGACGCACCCGGCGCAAACCGACGTGACCCTGAAGATCGTCTACAGCGGCACCGCTGCCGACGGTTCGGACTTCACTGGCGTGTACACCGTGAAGATCCCGGCGGGCGCCAGCAGCGCGCAGTTCAACGTCGCGACCATCGATGACAAGATCACCGAAGGCACCGAGAACTTCGTGGTCAAGATCGACTCGGCCACTGGCGGCAACTTCGAGAACCTCGCCGTCAGTAGCACCAACGGCAGCGTCAGCACCTCGATCATCGATAACGATGCGCCACCGGTCATCGACCTGGATGCCAACAACTCCAGCGGCGCCACCGGTGCCGACTACAAGGTGACGTTCACCGAAAACACCCCGGGCGCTGGCGTGTCGATTGCCGATACCGACCTGACGATCACCGACCCGGACAGCACCATGCTGACCGGCGCGACCATCGTCCTGACCAACCGTCAGGACGGCGATGCGCTGAACCTGGGCAACAGCGTCAACGGCATCACCATCAATGCCAACAGCACCAACGGCACCGTGACCCTGACCCTGTCGGGTAACGCGACGCTCGCCGACTACATGCAGGCCATCAAAAACATCAGCTTCACCAACAGCAGTGAAGACCCGAGCACCGTGCCGCGGATCATCACCGTGACCGTGACCGATGGCGGCAACTACTCCAACACCGCGACCACCACGGTCAACGTGGTGGCGGTCAACGATGCGCCAGTTGCGGCTCCGGTCAACGTCACCGGCACCGAAGACACGCCGCTGATCCTCGGCTGGTCGACCTTCGGCGTGACCGACGTCGACAGTCCGGCCAGCAGCCTGGGCATCAAAATCACCCAGCTGCCGGGCGAAGGCAAACTGCAGTATCTGGACGGCTCGACCTGGAAAGACGTCGCCAACAACCAGACCTTCAGCAAGGCTGACATCGACGCCGGCAAGCTGCGCTTCATGCCGGATGCCAACGAATCGGGTGTCAACGGTTACGGCGGCACCGGCATGGGCAACAACCAGGCCGACTACGCACAGATCAAGTTCCAGCCAACCGACGGCCAGCTGCTGGGCAACACCGGCACCGTGAAGATCGACATCACGCCGGTGGCGGATGCACCGACCGTGAGCGTGGCCGACAACAGCGTGAAGTCCACCGGACTGGTCAAGGAAGTCTGGACCGGCCTGCCGGGCCTGGGCACCGACGGCAGCGGCGCGAACTCGACCACCCTGAAAAACGTGATCGACGGCGCCGGCACCCCGAACTCCAGCACCAACGTGAATAACGTGCAGTCGGACGGCAGTGTGACCGCCGGCACCGCGTCGAAAACTTCGGGCCTGATCTACCTGGAAGCCGGCAAGACCTACAGCTTCAGCGGTGTGGCTGACGACAGCCTGCTGATCACCATTGGCGGCAAGAGCGTGGCGTCGGGTACCTGGGGCGCGGGCGGTGCGATCAGCGGTTCGTTCACCCCGACCACCAGCGGCTACTACACCCTGGACATCTACCACCACAACCAGAGCGGCCCGGGTAGCTATGACGTGAACCTGTCGGTCAACGGCAGCACGCCGATCGACCTGAGCAGCGCCGGCGTGCCGATCTACACCGGCGTGCAGGATCTGGTGAACGCCGGCGTGACCGTCTCCGACCTGCACGGTACCAACGGCGAAGGCTATTACGACGGCTACAAGCTCAACACTGGCGCCGAAGGCACCACGGTGAAACTGTCGGCGATCAACACTGCGCTGACCGACACCGACGGTTCGGAAACCCTGAGCGTGAAGATCAGCGGTGCGCCAGTGGGTTCGGTCCTCTCCGACGGCCATGGCCACAGCTTTACTGTCACCGCGAGCAACGGCGAAGCCAACGTCACCGGCTGGAACCTCGGCAGCCTGACCGTGACCCCGCCGACCTACTACAACGGCCAGTTCAACCTGACCGTGACCTCGACCTCCACCGAGATGGTCGGCGGCTCGGCCAGCAGCACCGCGACGATTCCGGTCACCGTGGTGCCGGCGGTGTACAACGCCGTGGTCGGCACCTCTGGCGATGACACCTTCAACGGCACCGATGGCAACGACATCATGGTCGCCGACATCGGCGGTCTGACTGTGGTGCCGGGCACCAACTACAACATCGCGTTCATGGTCGACAGCTCGGGCAGCATGAGCACCTCGTCGATCAATGCGGCCAAGGACTCGCTGACGTCGGTGTTCAACACCCTCAAGCAGAGCCTGGGCGGCAGCAACTCGGGTACGGTGAACATCTTCCTGGTGGACTTCGATACCCAGGTCAACAAGTCGGTGTCGGTGAACCTCAACGACCCGAACGCGCTGACCAAGCTCAAAGCCGTGCTCGACTCGATGACGTCCGGCGGCGGCACCAACTACGAAGACGTGTTCAAGACCACGGCCAACTTCTTCCAGAGCACGGAAGCGCTGGCCAACACCGGGGCGAAGAACCTCACCTACTTCATCACCGACGGCCAGCCGACCTACTACCAGAGCGGCGAGCAGACCAACCCGACGCTGTACGGCAACGTGAAGTTCGACAGTGTGGTGACAACCAGCAACTACAAGCTGGGCGATACCTTCAGCACGTACATCGACAACACGCATTACCTGAGCATCACCGCCAGCGGTTATGCCCAGTTGCAGACCTACAACGGCCGCGGCTGGACCACCACCAACCTGGGCACGGTTCACGCTCAGGGTGACGGCACCTACGAGCTGTCGAGCCTGGCTGGTACTGGTAACAGCACCACGACTGCCACCACCGACAACTCCAGCAGCAGCTTCGCCTTGCTCAGCGGCCTGTCGAATGTCGAAGCCATCGGTATCAACAGCGGTGTCAGCCTCAACGACCTGAAACCGTATGACTCGGATCACTCGCCACAGACCAACATCGATCCGAAGGATCTGGCCAACTCGATCATCGGCCATACCGAAGCGACGATGCCGGGCAACGACACCGTCAGCGGTGGCGACGGCAACGACATCCTGTTCGGCGACCTGGTGAGCTTCAACGGCATTGCCGGCGAGGGTTATCAGGCGATGCAGGCGTTCGTGGCGCAGCAGACCGGGGTCGACGTCAGCAAAGTCACCACCAGCAACGTGCACCAGTACATCACCGAGCACTATCAGGCGTTCGATGTGTCTGGCGCACATGACGGCAACGACACGCTGCTGGGTGGCGCAGGCAATGACATCCTGTTCGGCTCGGGCGGCAACGACCTGCTCGACGGCGGCAAGGGCAATGACATCCTGCTCGGCGGCACCGGCAACGACACGCTGATCGGCGGCCAGGGCAACGACATCCTGATCGGTGGTTCCGGTGCCGACACCTTCGTCTGGAAAGCAGGCGACACCGGCAACGATGTGATCAAGGACTTCAATGCCAACGAAGGCGACCGCATCGACCTGCGCGATCTGTTGCAGGGTGAAACCGGCAGCACCATCGACAACTTCCTGAAGATCACCACGGTTGATGGCACGTCGTCGCTGCAAGTCAGCTCGGCGGGCAAGTTCAACTCCGGCGACGCGGCAGCCGCCACGCCGGACGTGACGATCAAACTGGAAGGCAACAACTGGTCGAGCGCCAACATTCACAACCTGATTGCCGGCAGCGATCCGACCATCAAGGTCGACCACAACAACAGCTGATGCGTGAACAAAACGGCCGCCCCTTGGGGCGGCCGTCACGTTTGCGACTAACTCGGCGGTGACGATTTCGTCGCCACCCCGCATACTCGCGCGCAGTTGGCCTATGCTGCTGACAGCATGACGCTGGATCTTTCTGAGGGATGCTCAATGTTTTACGTGCAACGCGATGCGCAAGGTCTGTTGATTCGCGTGGAAGCCGCGGCCTACGCCGAGGCCACGGAAACGCTGCCGGCCGACAGCCATGAAATCCAGGCCTGGTTCGCCAATGAAGTGGTGGAAACCAGCCTGAAACAGCTCAAGCAGAGCGACCTGGAAATGATTCGGGTACTCGACGACCTGATTCAGGTGCTGACCCAGAAAGGCGTGATCCGCGTCACCGACTTGCCGCCAGCGGCGCAGGCCAAGCTGATGGATCGAACCCAGGCGCGGGAAGCGCTGGGCGGGTTGAGCCACTTGATCGACGACGAAGAGACCGGGCTGATTTAAAGCAAAAGATCGCAGCCTCCGGCAGCTCCTACAGGTAATGCGTTCCCTGTAGGAGCTGCCGAAGGCTGCGATCTTTTTTATTTTTAACGGCCCCTTTGCGAGCAGGCTCGCTCCCACATTTGAAATGCATTCCAATGTGGGAGCGAGCCTGCTCGCGAAGACGGCATCAATGACGCCGCCGCACTAATGGTTTACTTCCAGGGCTTGGGCTCACCAAACAACTGCCCCTGTACCCCATACAAGCCCATCTCGCGAATCACCGACAACTCGCCTTCGGTCTCCACCCGCTCGGCAATCAACGGCAGATCGATGCTGTGCGCCGCTCGCTGGATCGCCTCGATGAACAGGCGCTTGTCACTCTCCTGATCGATGGCGCGGATGTAACTGCCATCGATCTTCAGGTACGCCAGCCCCAGCCGCGCCAGGTTGCCGATCATGCTGAAGCGTCCGCCAAAGCGCTGCAGGCTCAGGGAGAAACCGAGTTCACGCAGACGCCGGGTCAACTGCTCCAGCACCGCTTGTTCCGGCAATTGCTCCTCGCCGATCTCCAGCGTCAGGCGCTCGCCGAGGTCGGAGTGCGCTCGCAGGATCTCGAACACTTTGTTCAGCGCCTGCGGATCGGCCAGGGTTGCCGAAGACAGGTTCAGCGCCAGCGAATCTTCATGCGCCTTCATTTGCTCCAGCACGCGCTCGAGCATCAGACGGTCGAGTCGCGCGGTCCAGCCAAAACGCTCGAGCCACGGCAGGAAACGCCCGGCCGGGATGGTCTGGCCCTGCTCATCCAGCAAGCGCGAAAGCACTTTGTAATGCAGCACCAATTGCGTGTCCTGAGCGGCCACCACCGGTTGGAAGTACAGCTCGAAACGCTGCTGATTCAGCGCCTGATCGAGCAAGCGATGCCAGGCATGGTGATCGTCACCGACGTCCGCCACCAGGCTCTGATCGATGCACGCCCAGTTCTGCTCGCCCTGTCCCTCGGCCTGCGCCAGCGCCTGATCGCCCAAGGTCAGTACCGCTTGCGGTGAATCGCCGTGAGCAAACGGAGCGAGGCCGATGGAGGCCACGGCCGGCACATCGGTTGCGCCAGTGGCATGCAGGCTGCTCAATGCGCTGTCGAGATTCTGCGCCAGTTGCAGCGCTTCTTCGCGCACCAGTCCCGGTGCCAGCACGGCGAATTCACCGCCGCGAATCCGGGTGACGAGGTTTTGGGTTTCCGGGTATTTGGCGCATTCGCGGGACAGTTGCTCGCCGACGGCTTTCAACAATTCATCGGTGCGCTGACCGCCCAGACGCTGATTGAGCCCGGCCAGGTCCTTGACCCGCAACAGCAGCAGGTAACCGGAACTGGCCTGCTCCGGGTTGCTCACGCGGTTGTGCAGTTGCATCTCGAAATAGCGCCGGTTGGCAAGCCCCGTGAGGTTGTCCTGATAAGACTCGGCGCGCAGTTTTTCGCTGCGCTCGGCCTGCTCCTGGAACAGCGCCTTGAGCTTCTCGACCATCTGGTTCATCGCCTGCACCACGCGCCGCAGTTCAGGGGTACGCGGCAACTCCGGCAGGCTGAGGAATTCGCGGCGGGCGATGGCGTGGGATTGTTTGACCATGTAATCCAGCGGGCGCAATTGCCGGCGCAACAGCAACGCACCGAGCACCGCGCTGACCGCGCCACACAGCAGCAGCCAGCCGAGGCTGCCCAACGCGCTCTGCCACAGCTTGGCCACGGCAAACATCGGGTGGCTGACCACCTCGACCCGCGCCGCCTGCTCCCAGCCACGGCTGACCAATGCGTCGCCACCGGCAGGCTCCAGGCCGATCAGCTTGACGAACCAGTCAGGCACATTGCTCACCGCCGGAATCCCGCTGCGCTCGACGATGGTCTTGTCGGTCTTGAGATCGACCACGCGGATGCTCGCGTAATAGCCGCTGTCGAAAATCGAGCTGACCAGCAGCTCGACCATCGCCGGGTCGTCGATATTCGGCGTCAGCGACAACGCCAGCGCCGTGGCGGCATCCTGGGCATGGGAGCGCAGCTGGTTGACGTACTGGGTGCGCGAGCTCTCCAGACTGACCATGAAGCTGCCGGTGAAGGCGACCACCAGGAACAGACAGATAGCGATCAACAGCTGTTTGAACAAAGACATCTGAGCGCGTGCTCCTAGTTAGTCGTTTCGACCGGGAAACCTTCGGCCTGCATTTTCTTCAGCACATCCTGCCAGCGCGACAGGCGTTTGGTGTCACCGACCTTTTTGTTGCCCTTGGCTCCCGGCAGGTACAGACCTTCAGCATTGAAAGAGTAGACCGGCAGCAAATCGGTTCGCTGGGACGCAGGCTGAATCGGATCGATCAGGCTGTCGAGCACCAGCGGCATGGCATCGGGGGTGGCGTAGTAAGTCAGCACCATGTGTGCGCGATTCTGGCGCAGTGCCTTGACGTAGGTGATGCGCAGCTTGTCACTGGAGACCCCGAGATGGCGCAGGCTGAAATACTTGGCGATCGCGTAGTCTTCGCAATCGCCGGCGCCTTTCCACAACGCTTCGATGGGCGTCTCCCAATAATCGACCTGCCCCCACAGATCGATATCTTCTACATAACGCACCTGTTTGTTGAAAAACAGGTTCACCACTTTGAGCTTTTCCATCTCGCTGACCTGTTTCTGCGTGGCCAGCAGGTTCTGCCACGCATCGATCCGCTGCTGCCCGGCACCCAACGGGCCGTACAGCGCCGTGGCTTTGCGGCTGATTGCGGAAAAATCCCAATCGGCATGCAGGCCGCCCAGCATGACGCCGGCCAGCAACAGTGCGCAGCCTAGCCAGCGCAGAGTCCGGGGGATCGCGAAACGTACCGCCACAGCAGGTTTCCAGGGGGCAGGAAGGAAAGCGTTTGATGGTGAAGCTTAGCCCGGTAAAAAACAATGGCACCATGAGATCATCGCCATCGCGCTAAACTTCATTCAGGACAGCAATCCTTTACATGGTTTGACAACCTGTAGAGCAATCACTAGTGTCTTTGGATCCAAATTCCGTCGTCATTCAGGGTGAGTAGTTGTGACACAGAAGCCCAAACCGCTGCACAGCATCAAAGTCGATGGGCCGATTCCCGCACACCTTGCCCGCTCGATCATCGAAGAGACCCTGCGCTCGGCGATCCTCGACGGTCGCTTGCCGTGCGGCACCGCCCTGCGCCAGCAGGACCTGGCCGACCTGTTCGGGGTCAGTCGCATGCCGGTGCGCGAGGCTCTGCGCCAGCTCGAAGCGCAGGAGCTGCTGAGCGTCACCACCCACAAGGGCGCCGTGGTTGCCCCGCTGATTCAGGGCGACGCCACCGAGACCTACGAGTTGCGGATCCTCCTCGAATCCGAAGCCATGCGCCAGTCGATCCCGCTGCTGACCAGCGCCGATCATGCGCACGCCGCCGGCTATATCGAAGAACTCGAAACCCAGCACGATTACAGCGAAATCGGTCGGCTCAATCGCCTGTTCCACATGGCCCTGTACAGCAAGGCACCGAATAAGCGTCTGCTGCGGCTGGTCGAAGACGGCCTCAACGAGGAGGAGCGCTTTCTGCGTTTCAACCTCGAAGCCATGGGCCTGGGCAAACTGTCCCAGGAAGATCACCGCGCCATGCTCCAGGCCGTGATCGAGCGCGATGTCGAACTGTCGGTGAAGTTGCTCACGCATCACCTCAACCGTGGCGTCGAGGTCATCACCCGCTTTCTCGCCAGCCCTGCCGGACAAAACCGCAAGGCCGTTCGCTGATGCTCTCCACGCCGGTCTCAGGCCCTCGCAGCTGACCGGCGAATAACCCGCTTACAAATCCCCTCTACGGTCTGCCGCAAATCCCGGTGGCGGATCCGCCTCTTCGCTCTAACCTCCCAGCGCCCAATAAGCCCGGCATTGCAGTTCGCTGCGGACGAATCGGTCATAGCCGTCCCGCCAATTTACCCGCACTCTTTAACGGCCAACCCATGAAGAACGGGCGACGCACCGCACCGCCGGCGCAGTCCCCGCACCAGGAACCTACGGAAGGAGCCTTGCCACGGGATAAAAGGAAGTTACGGCGCCGTTTCCGGCCCACTTTCATTCCTATACATCACATCAATTTTTCGCTTCTTAAAGTTGCTTTGAGTGAGGCATTCACTCTTGTATTCAATTTTGGCCATTATTTGCCGAAAGGAGCAACTACGCCCAAGTAAAACTTAAACCAAAAGTTTTACCGGACCGACTCATACTTGAAAAACATACAACTAAAAATAATTAAAAATAAACTTGTTAAGTTATTTGACGATGTATTAGCTTTTCCTCGCCGAGCAGGTTCTCCCCGCAAATACGGCGCAGCTCTGCAGTCAGCCAATAGCTCTGGCAAATAGTAGCCAACGCATGGCCGAGAGCCTTTCATGCACTTTGCAAAATTTCATTAATACGAATGAGGCCCGCGTTCGCCAATAGAAAACATTTCAAATTTATAAAGTCCTTGTTGATGCACTGAACGAGCAACTCTCTCTATTCCAATAACACCGAGGTTCGCCATGATGCCAACTAAAGAAAAACTCGCCCTGAAAAAAGCTCAATTGAGCGTTCACCCGATCTTCACTGAAATCGATTCGTTATCAGTACTGCGCCGGTTCATGGAATCCCATGTCTTCGCCGTGTGGGACTTCATGTCGCTGACCAAACGCCTGCAGCAGGAACTGACCTGCACCCGCCTGCCATGGCTGCCGCCACGCGACCCGCATGCTGCGCGGCTGATCAACGAGATCGTGCTTGGCGAAGAGTCCGACGACCGTCCCGCTCACGGCCATTACAGCCATTTCGAGCTGTACCTGGACGCCATGCGTGAAGTCGGTGCGAGCACCACGGCGGTCGAACGTTTTGTCGCGCTGCAACAGGAAGGCGTGAGTTACGACGTCGCTCTGCAAAGCGTTGAGGTTCATCCGGCAGCGGCAAAATTTGTTCGCGAGACACTGCACACCGCGCTGCATGCGCCAGGCCACAGCGTCGCCGCCGCGTTCCTGCATGGCCGCGAAAGCGTGATCCCGCCGATGTTCCAGCGCATCCTCGATGATTGGGGGATCGGCATCGAACAGGCGCCGACCTTTCGCTATTACCTGGAGCGCCACATCGAGGTCGACTCCGAAGATCACGGTCCGGCAGCAGAGCAACTGCTTGAGCGTCTGGTCGATGGCGATCCGCAACGCAAAGTCGAGGTCTATGCCAGCGCCATCGCGGCGGTGGAAAGCCGCATCGCCCTGTGGGACGGCCTGCGTCTGAGCATGCGTGAACCTTTGGCGGAGGTGGCCCGATGAACGCCGCCGACTACCAATCTTTCGCCGACGCCTGGGAAACCCGCGCCACCATCCGCACCCGGCCACGGCGTGTTCTGGAAGACGATGAGCGCCTGATCTATCCGTTGAGCCGTCAGCCGCTGGTGCTCAGCGAAACCTTCCTGCGTGAGTGCCCGCAGCAGCGTGATTTCGCCCTGGTGCAGACGCTGTACAAGTTCATCAACGACGTGGTGATTTTCGAAACCGAAATCGTCGACCAGACCGCCCGCGCCATCGCCAAGAATCGCTTCGCCGTACCCTTCCCGTTCGCCTGTCGCTACGACGCCATGACCGTGGTGGTGGACGAGGATTACCACGCACTGGTGGCGATGGATTTCATGCAGCAGACCGTGGCCATGACCGGCATCGAGCCGATCGAACTGCCCACTGAAATCGAATTGAGCCGGGCAATTCCTGCCGCTGTGGCACTGGCGCCCGAACACCTGCGCAGCGCGGTGGAGCTGATCTGCGTGGCCATCGCCGAGAACACCGTGACTGGTGACGTCGCCGCGTTCGCCCGGGACGATACGGTCAAGCCATCGATCAAAGGGCTGATGGCCGATCACTTGCTCGACGAGGGCCGGCATTCCAGCTTCTGGGCGCGCATGGTGCGCATCTATTGGCACACCGCCAATGACGCGGACCGGGAAACCATCGCGCAGATCCTGCCGGTGTTCATCGGCCATTACCTGACCAACGACATCCAGAAGTCCTTCGATCTGCGCCTGATCGACGCCTTGCCGGTCAGCGAGGCAGTGCGCCGTTTGCTCAGGGACGAGATGGCCGGGCTGGCGTTCCCGATCAATCGCCACCATCCGCTGGTGGGCAACATCGTGCGCTTTTTCCACAGCAGCTCGCTGCTCGACACGCCCTGCGTGCAGCACGCCCTGCGTGACTATCTGGTTTGATGAGGAGGCCGACATGAGACGTCTCGACATTTTATTGATTGGCGCCAGCCAGGCCATGACTGACCTGGCGCAGGAACTCGAACAACACGGCCACTCCTTGCGGCGCAGCGGCGCGGCGCAATCGCCGGTAGACCTGATCATCGACGATGGCTTCATCGGCGCCGGCGATTTCTGCGCCATCCCGCACCTGCATCTGCGCCTGGGTATTGGGTCGCCGGGCCTTGGCGGTTTGCCGACGCTCGACCTGCTGTGCTTCCTCGGCTCGTCACTGATCAGCCGTGTGCCGATTGGTGATGAGCCGTCCGGCAATGGTCAAGCACTGCGCCAGCGAGTGCTGACGCATGTGGTAGACGAAGTCGCGCTGCTGGTCAGCCGTTTCTCCCGCGATGCCGAGTATTTGCAGCAGGCAGTGCCGGCCATGGCGCCGGACTTCGAACAGGTGGAAGACCTGCGGTTTCTCGACAGCCTGGCTTACGTCCATCGCCTCAACGACACGACGCATCCGGCATTGTTGCAACAGGCGCAGACGCCGTTGATCGAACGCCTGCAACGCAGCCTGATCGAACACGCCGAGCGACCGGCGCTGCACCTGGCCGAGCACTCGCTCAGCTACCGCCAGTTGCACGCGCATAGCCGTGCGATCCAGCAACGTCTGCAGCCACTGCTAGAGCAGCATCCGCAGCCGTGGATCGTGGGTATCTGCCAGCCGAAAAGCCCGGCGCTGTTCGCCTCGATTCTGGCGGTGCTCGGCAGTGGCGCAGTGTATCTGCCGCTGGAGCCGAGCCATCCGTTGCAGCGCCAGCAATACATCCTGCAAAACGCCGGCGCGGTGTTGTTGTTGCACGACGGCGAGCATCCGCTCGGTGAGTCGATGCCGAGGCTGGATGTCAGTCGTATCGACAGCGCGGACGCGGATCTCGACCTGCCGTTGATCCGTCAGCGGCCGATGCTTGAAGCACCGTGCATGGCGCTCTACACCTCCGGCACCACCGGCCATCCAAAGGGCGTGCTCCTGAGCCAGGCGAACCTCGCGCACTTCACCGCGTGGTACGCCGATTACGTGCAGTTGCGCGCCGAAAGCCGGGTCTTGCAGTTCTCTTCGCTGAGCTTCGACTCATCGCTGATCGATATCTTTCCGACACTGCTGCAGGGCGCCGAACTGGTGGTGCCCGACGACACCCAGCGCCGCGATCCACTGCAACTGGTAGCGCTGATCCGCCGCCGGCAACTGACCCACGCGTTTCTGCCGCCAGCGCTGCTGAGCATCCTGCCGCTGGAGCAACTGCAAGGCGTGGAAGTGATGACCGGCGGCGACGTCTGCGAGCCATTCGTCATCGAGCAACTGACCCGTCAGGGCAAGCTGCACAACCTCTACGGCCCCACCGAAGCGACGGTGCTGATTACCGCTCGCCAGCTCAAACCGGGTGACAGCAACCGCACTCTTGGCGCACCGATTGCCAACAGTCAGGTGCTGATTCTCGATGACGACTTGCAACCGGTGCCGGAGAACACCGTCGGCGAATTGTTCATCGTCGGCCCCGGCGTTTGCCTCGGTTACTTGAACAATCCGCAGCAGACCGCAGAGCGTTATCTGACCCTGCAACTGCCGCACGGTGAGAACTTGCGCGCCTACCGCAGCGGCGACATGGCCAAGTGGGGCGAACACGGCATCGAGCTGTGTGGACGGCGCGATAATCAGGTAAAGATCCGTGGCTTCCGGGTCGAGCCGGAAGAGATCGAGCGCTGCCTGCGCGAGAGCCAGTTGTACCGTCAGGTGGCGGTGGTGATCGACAGCCAGCGGCGGATTCTGGCGTTCCTTGCGCAGCCGCAATCGGACGCCGCTCGCGATGCGTTGAAGGCGCATGCCCAGCAGTTTCTGCCGGACTACATGCAACCAGTGGCATGGACTGAACTGGCGCAGATGCCGTTCGCCAGCAACGGCAAGGTCGACCGCAAGGCGTTGCTGGAGCTGCCGGTCAGCGTGCAGGACAGTGGCCCGAAATGCCTGCCGGCAAACGCTGACGAAGCGCTGCTGCTGGAGATCTGGGCAGAACTGCTGGAGCTGCCGAGCAGCGATATTTCCACCGACGAAAGCTTCTTCAATCTCGGTGGGCATTCGATTCTGCTGTCGCGGATGTTGCTGCGTTTGCGTGAGGAATTCGGGCGCAGCATCTCGATCAACCGCTTCATCGAACTGCCGACCATCAGCAAACTCGCGACGCTGGTGCGCGGTACCGACGACAGCGCGGTGCTTAGCGCCCAAGCCATGGCCGACGCCGAGCGCCCGCTGAACATCGAGCCGCTGCCGATCAGTCGCCTGGGCGATGTGCACAAGGTGATCGTCACCGGCGCCAACAGCTTTGTCGGCGTGCACATCGTCGAAGCGCTGCTCGGTTGGGGCGCCAGCGAAGTGGCGTGTCTGGTGCGCGACGGTGGCGGGCAAACGGCGGCGCAGCGTTTTGCTCAGGCATTGCGCGAGAACCGTCTCGAGCATCTCGATTTGAGCCGGGTGCGGATCTACTCCGCGGACCTCACCCGCCCGCAACTGGGTCTGGCCGATGACGATTATCAGCGCCTGGATCGCGAGTTCGGCGCACTGGTGCACAACGCCGCCAACGTCAACCACGTACTCGATTACGAGTCGCTGGCAGCGGATAACGTCGAGCCGATTTTCGAGCTGCTGCGCCTGTGTGAAGGGCGCAGCAAAAAGGTCTTCAACTTTGTCTCGACGCTGTCCGCTTCCAGCACCGTCGACGGCGAAGGCCGAGTGCTCGAATTGCCCGCCGCGCCGACCCCGCCGATCTACATCCGCAACGGCTACAACCTGTCGAAGTGGGTCGGCGAGCGCGTCCTCGAACGGGCGCGCGAGCGTGGGGTGTGGGTCAATCTGTATCGCCCCGGGAACATCAGTTTCAACAGCCTGAGCGGCGTCTGCCAGCCGCACAAAAACCGTTTGATGCTGATGCTCAAGGGCTCAATCCAGCTCGGCCAGGTACCGGCCTTCGCGCTGAATTTCGACCTGATGCCGGTGGACTTTCTGGCTCGGTTCATCGCCTTCCACGCCAGCCGTTATTCGACCGAGCGTGCGGTGTTCAACCTGCACAACCCCGAACCGCTGAGTTGGGATGCCTACGTCGCCTCGTTCCGCGAAACCGGCAGCGAGTTCTCGCTGGTCAGCGTCGCCGACTGGCAACAGCAACTGGGCCGGGTCGATGCCGACAACGCGCTGTTCGGCGTGCTCGGTTTCTACCTCAACGGCTTCGAGGAGGACATCGGCGACATCTCCCTGATCGGCCACGCCAACGCTGAAGCCGGCGTGCAACAGATGGGCGCGCATTACCCGGAAAAATCCCCGGCGCTGCTGCGTCGTGGCTGCGATTACCTGAAACAGATCAACTTCATCTAGTTCACCCAAAGAGGAGCAACACCATGAGCAATCTGCAACCCGACACCCTGATCAAAAACCCGCACGGCTGCCACGTTGTGTCTTCGGTGGAAGTGCCGGCGGACGCGGCGCAGGTCTGGGCGATGGTCGGCAATTTCGCAGGCTTCGACCGATTCATTCCGGCGCTGTCGCACATCGAAATGACCGGCGACGGCGTGTCTTCGCTGCGCAAGAAATTCTTCAAGGACGGTAACGTGGTGGTCGAACAACTCAACTCACACGATGAGCAGGCGCGCGCCATGACCTGGACCACGATCTACAACACGCTGGGCGTGGCGAATTTGTGGGCGGCGATGAACGTGGAATCTTTGGGGGCGGGCAAGTCGCGGGCGACCTGGACGATCATTGCCGAGCCGGCTTCAGGTGGGGAGGAGGTGCTGCCGGGGTTCAAGGATTTCGTGCAGGGGTTCGCCGATGATGCGATGGGGAATGTGCTGAAGCTGTTTGTGTAAGGCTTCAGTTTGGCGGTGATTGCACCGCCACTATCGCTGGCAAGCCAGCTCCCACAGGTTCCAGGTCGGTCACAGATGTTGTGTTCGCCAGAAATCCTGTGGGAGCGGGCTTGCCCGCGATGAACGATAACGCGGTCTGCTTGATGTCAGATCTTGAAGCTGTCGACCAACTGCTTCAGGCGATTCGCCTGCTGCGACAACGCATCACAATCCTTCAACGTTTCATGGAGGTTGGCGACGCTCTGCTGGTTCAGCAGGTTGATCTGATTGACGTCGACGTTGAGGGTTTCCACCACTGCGGTCTGCTCTTCAGTCGCCGCGGCCACCGACTGGTTCATGCCGTCGATTTCGCCGATGCGCTGGGTCACGCTGACCAGACGCAGGCCGGCCTGATTGGCCACTTCAACGCTCTCTTCGCTGGACGCCTGACTGGCGTTCATGGTGGTCACCGCTTCACGCGAACCGACCTGCAGGGAGGTGATCATTTTGTGGATCTCTTCCGCCGATTCCTGGGTGCGATGCGCGAGGTTGCGCACTTCGTCCGCCACCACCGCAAAACCGCGTCCGGCTTCACCGGCACGGGCCGCTTCGATGGCCGCGTTGAGCGCCAGCAGGTTGGTCTGCTGCGAGATGCCTTTGATCACATCGAGGATGTGGCCGATGTTGTCGGTGCTGGCATTCAGGGTTTCAATCTGGGTGCATGACAGGCTGATCTTCTGCGACAGCTCGGTCATCGCCTGAATGGTCTGCTCGACCACCTGACGACCGTCATCGGCCTGCTCGCTCGCGCCGCTGGCGTGCTGCGAAGCATCGGCGGCGTTGCGGGCGATTTCCTGAGTGGCGGCGCCCAACTGGTTGATCGCTGCGGCGACACTGTTGGTGCGAGCGCTTTGTTCGTCGGAACCGATGATCGAGGCGTTGGACGAGGCCATTACCCGTTGCGACAGGTCGTGCACGTGACGGGTAGCCGACGACACTTCGGAAATCGACGCGTGAATACGCTCGACGAACTGGTTGAACGAGCTGCCCAGTTCAGCGAACTCATCCTTGCCTGCCACGACCAGACGCCGGGTCAGGTCGCCTTCGCCTTGAGCGATGTCCTGCATCGCGCGGCCCATGGTGGTCAGCGGACGCATCAGGACGTTGATCAGCAGGCTCAGCAGCAGCGCAATCGCAGCAACTGCGACGAACATCGCAATCAGCGCCGAAGTACGGAATTGGCTGAGGGCGGCGTAGGCCTTGTCACGATCGATCGACAGCCCGATGTACCAGTCGGCATTCGGCAAACCACTGACCGGGGTGAACGACAGGATGCGTTCCTGGCCGTTGAGCACCACGTTCTGGTTGCCCTTCTCGATGCGCACACCGGCGTTCGGGTAGATGTCCTTGAGGTTTTTCATCACCTGGTCTTTGTCCGGGCTGACGATCACTTGACCATCACCGCTGACCAGGAATGCGTGGCCGAGGCCACCGAAGTCCACCGAGTTGATGATCTTCACCAGTGTTTCCAGGCTCAGGTCACCGCCGACCACACCCAGCAGTTCGCCATTCTTTTTCACCGGCATGGCGATGGTCACGACCAGACCACCGACCGCCGCCATGTATGGCGGGGTCAACATGGTTTTGTTGGCGACCACGGCCTGCTTGTACCAAGGGCGCTGACGCGGGTCGTAGCCGTCGGGCATCTTCGCGTCAGGGCGCTGGGTGAACACTCCGTTGGCCTGACCGACGTAGGTGAACTGGAAGTTCGAGGTGAAGGCCGGTTGATCGACCAGCCCCGGGAAGTCGGCGTCCTTGCCCTGATGGGCAACGTTTTGCGCGAGGTTTTCCAGCACCAGGATCCGCCCGCTCATCCAGTTCTGCACGCTGCTGGCGGTCAGATCGCCGGCCTGCTGTACGGACGACTGGAGGTTCTGGGCAATGGTGTTGCGCTGCAGATAGTCGTTGTAGAGGGTGAACAAAGCGAAAGCCAGGACCACGACGCCCGAGGCGGCCAACAGGATTTTATGGCTGAACTTGAGATTCATTTCATGGGACTTCTTATGCAAAAGTGGGGATGCGTTCCGGGATGCAACATTCCATGTACAGCGCAGGCGGCGTTCTGACGGCCGCTCTACTTTGGTGCACGCATGTCTCACCAGTCTGTCGGCACCATTCACGGAAATCTTAGGGCTGCGTGGGAAATGGCCTGCATTTCTGTCAGATTCCCGCCGAACGGCGTGCCAGAGCGTTCGCCACGAAGTTTTTTTGCTGGATCTCCGAGCAGAGGTTGCAAAATTCGCAGCCCCTGATAAAAATGCGACTAATTATCATTTGTGACGTTCGGGCTGTCGCGTTCATGTCCTCACCTGAGTTTGCAGTGCAGGCGCTTTACAGGAGTCATCACGGCTGGCTCAACGCCTGGCTGCGGGCGCGGCTGGGCAATGCCGCAGATGCCGCGGATCTGGCCCAGGACACCTTCGTCCGCCTGTTGCAGCGCAGCGAACGCCTGGAACTCAAGGCGCCTCGCGCATTTTTACGCACCATCGCCCGTGGCCTGGTGATCGATCATTGGCGTCGTGAAGAAATCGAACGCGCCTATCTCGAAACCATCGCCCATTTGCCCGAAGCCGAAACCCCAAGCGCCGAAACCCGCGCGCTGGTAATCGAGTTGCTCGAGAGCATCGCGCGCATGCTTGAAGGCTTGCGACCGAAAGTGCGTCAGGCGTTTCTGCTGGCGCAGTGCGAAGGTTTGACCCACAAGCAGATCGCCGCGCAGATGGGCTTGTCACTGCGTTCAGTCGAACGTTACGTCGCCGATGCGCTGTATCACTGCTACGTGTTGCGGTACGCAAGTTGATGCCTGTGGATAACAACTCAGTCACGCGCCGCGCCGAGCCGCAGCAACAGGTGGTCAAGCAAGCCATCCACTGGTTGCTGCGGCTGCGTAACAACCATGGCAATGCGCGCCTGAGTCATCAGTGCGACGCGTGGCGCGCCGAACATCATGAACATGAACTGGCCTGGCAGCGCGTGCAGTCGCTGCAGGCGGAATTGAGCCATAACCTGCGCGCAGTGCCCGGCGCCCAGGTGGCGTTCAATACGCTGGAAAACAGTGCGCAAGGGCTGGGCCGGCGACAAGCCTTGAAGCTGCTGTCTGGCGCGGTGCTGATGGGCTCCGCGGCATGGCTGGCCAAGGACACCTCCGTGTGGCAGCAGTGGCGCGCTGATTACGCTACGGCGACCGGGGAGCGTCGCGGGTTCCAGTTGCCCGACGGCACGCGGATCGAGCTGAACACTGCCAGCGCAGTGGATCTGGACTACACCGCGCAGCAGCGGCTGATCAAACTCACTCGCGGCGAAATCATCGTCACATGCGGCGGTAACGATGAAGGCGCGGCTTTCAACCGGCCACTTCGCGTGCAAAGTCGTCATGGCATTTATGAGCCGATAAAGGCCCGCTTCATCCTGCGTCAGGACAGCGATTGCACGCGGCTCACTGTCAGCTCAGGGAGCGTCGCCATCCGCAGCGGCGCAACCTCCGTCGAGGCACTCGCCGGGCAGACCTATCTGATTGATCACCATCAGGTGCGCCCGGCACCGCCACTGGATATGGACGTCGGCGCGTGGGTCGACGGTTTGATCGTCACTCGCAACATGCGCCTGGGCGATTTTCTCAACGAGGTCGGGCGTTATCGGCAGGGCTTCGTAACGTGTGCGCCGCAGGTGGCGGACTTGCGCCTGTCCGGAGTGTTCCGTCTGGAGGACACCGACAAGCTGCTGGCCATCCTGCCGCAGACCCTGCCGGTGCAATTGCGTTATCGCACCCGATGGTGGGTCACGCTGGAAGCAGTGGCCTGAAATTATTTTGGCGGGTTTTCGCGACAAGTCCGGCTTGGTCAGTAAGCACTTCAACTCAGCCTTTGCGACTTGCCACGGAAACCGACAATGACTGTCCGCCTCACCTGTAAGAAACCGCTGAATTTCACTGCCGAATCGGGCCTGCTGCGCCACGCCGTTCGCGCCGCCCTGCTGTCCACCGTTCTGGGTGCCGGTGCGCTGCCCGGGCTGAGCCTCGCCGCCCCTGCCAGTGAAGCGAGCAGTCATCGCTACAGCATCGGCGCCGGCCCGCTGGGCGAAGCGCTGAACCAGTTTGCCCGTCAGGCCGGCATTACCCTGGCGATGACTCCGCAGCAAACGCAGGGACAACAGTCTCCGGGCGTACAGGGCGAATATTCAACTGATCAGGCGTTGAGCCATTTGCTCAGCGGTTCGGGCCTGGAAGCAGTCAGCCAGGACGGCAGCAGCTACGTCCTGCGTCCTGTCAGTGAAACCGATGCGCTGGCACTGCCAACCACCGATATCAAAGGTTTCGCCCTCGGCAACGCACTCGGCAGCATGGAAGGCTATAACGCCACCCACAGCCAGATCGCCACCAAGACCAGTACTGCGTTGCTGGAAACTTCGCAAAGCGTGTCCGTGGTCACCCGCGAGCAAATGGATGACCAAGGCTCGCAGACCGTGTCCCAGGCGATGCGTTATACCCCCGGCGTGCTGACCAACCCTTACGGGGCGACCCATCGCTACGACTATGTGGCGATGCGCGGCTTCAACGATGGCTCGGTGGACAATATTTACCTCGACGGTCTCAAGTCGATGGGTGACAGCGGGACCTACAGCACCATGCAGGTCGATCCGTATTTCCTTGAGCGCGTGGATATTCTCAAAGGCCCATCGTCGGTGTTGTACGGTCGCAGTTCGCCCGGGGGACTGGTGGCGCTGACCAGCAAAAAGCCGTTGTACGAGGCCTATCATCAGGTTCAGGCCACGGTCGGTACCCAAGGTCAGCGCTGGGTCGGTTTTGACTTCAGCGGTCCGGTCGATGACGACAAGCGCATTGCCTATCGTCTGACCGGTTTGACGGATCAGTCCGACACACAATTCGACCACAACAAGGAAAAACGCTTCGCCCTCGCCCCGACCCTGAGTATCGATTTCACTGAAGACACCTCGCTGACGCTGCAGGCGTATCTGCAACATGATCCGGATGGCGGCTACCACGGCGGCGTGCCGGCGGACGGGACGATTCATCAGCGCAACGGCAACCGCATCTCGCCGCACTTCTTCGAGGGCGAGCCGGGGGTTGATGGGTATTCGCGGGATCAGCAGTCGTTCGGCTATCAGTTCGAACATCGCTTCAACGATGTCTTCACAGCGCGGCAGAACTTCCGTTACCTCGACTCCAAAGTGAACATGGATCAGGTTTACGCCTATGGCTGGACGACACCAACCAGCAACGAACTTAACCGCTACTACACCGGCGGCGATGAACGTCTGCATGCGTTCATCGTCGACAACATGCTGCAGGCCGAATTCTTTACCGGGGCTACCAAGCACACCGTGTTGATGGGCGCAGATTATCAACGACGCAAGACGGTGGTCGACTGGACCAGTGGTGGTCTGGCGCCGATCAATGCGTTCAACCCGGTCTATGGCAACTCGGCGATCGATATGTACGGCGACACCGGTTACCTGCGGCGCCTGGAGCAGACCGGGGTCTACCTGCAAGACCTGATCGAGATGGACCAGTGGCGTTTCTCGCTGGGTCTGCGTCAGGACTGGGTCGAGACGTCGGATGAGAACCGTATCGCCGAAGCGGGCCGTCCGGTGGGCACGGAAATCAACGACCGCCGCACCAAACTGACCGGCCGCGCTGGTGCGTTGTATCTGTTCGATAACGGCCTGGCGCCGTACATCAGCTATTCCGAGTCGTTTAACCCGAACTCGTATGCCGACAGCGCCGGTAATCCTCTGCCTCCGACCGATGGCACGCAGTGGGAAATCGGCTTGAAGTATCAGCCGCCAGGTACCGACAACCTGTTCACCGCGTCGCTGTTCCGCATCGATCAAGAGAATCTGGCAACCAAACTGCCGCAGGAAAACTTCTACCGCGCGGTAGGCGCTGTCCGCTCGCAAGGCCTGGAGCTGGAGGCGCACATGCAGTTGACCGACAACCTGAAAGTACTCGGCAGCTACACCTTCACCGATATCGAGTACTCGAAGTCGATGGTCAGCACCTTGAGCACGCCGACCGATGTGATCGAGAACAAAGGCAACTCGCCAACTCAGGCACCGCGGCACATGGCCTCGTTGTGGGCCGACTACAAATTCGACAGTGCCGCACTCGACGGCCTGCGCCTGGGCGGTGGTGTGCGTTATGTCGGTTACAGCTGGGCGGATGCGGAAAACACGCTGAAGGTACCTGCCTACACCTTGTTCGACGCATCCATCGGTTATGACCTGGGCAAGGTCGGCTTGAAGGGCGTCGACGTGCGCCTGAACGCGAACAACCTGACCAATGAATCCTACGTAGCCTCCTGCGCGAGTCTGAACTTCTGCTACATGGGCGAAGAACGCAACCTCGCCGCCACGGTCAGCTACCAGTTCTAAACCTTTGCCTATTGCATAAAAAAGCCAGCCCCTGATTTCTCGGGGGCTGGCTTTGGCGTCTTTGTGGGGAAATTTCATGCGCGCATTATTGGTGTTGTTGCATCGCTACATCGGCCTGGCGACGGCGGTGTTTTTACTGCTGGCCGGGATCACCGGGAGCATTCTGGCGTTCCATCATGAGCTGGATGAGTGGCTGAATCCGCAATTCTATGCGGCCTCCGCCGAGGGTCAGCGATTGCCTCCAGGGGTGTTGGTCGATGCTATGCAAACCACGCATCCGAAGCTGCAGGTCTGGTACATGGAGTATCCGGACAAATTGGGACATACCGCGTTATTGGCAGCTGTTCCGCGTAACGATCCGGCGACGGGCAAGCCATTTGATGAGCGCAATCAAGTGTTCTACCTGGACCCGGTGAGTGCCGAGCAGAAAGGCCAACGTTACTGGGGCGAGTGCTGCTTTTCCCGGGAGAACTTCATTCCGTTCATTCTTGAGTTTCATTTCAACCTGACGCTGCCCGGAAACTGGGGCTTGTGGTTGATGGGGTTCGTTGCCTGCGCCTGGGTGATCGATTGCTTTATCGCCTTGTGGCTGACATTTCCTCGTGGCAAGCCGTTCTGGAAGAAATGGGCGATGGCCTGGAAAATCAAGGGCGGGCACGCTTACCGGCTCAACTTCGACCTGCATCGTGCAGGGGGATTATGGCTGTGGTTGTTGTTGCTACCGATTGCGGTCAGCAGTGTCGCGATGAATTTGCCGAGTCAGGTGTTCAAACCGACGGTGTCGTTGTTCTCGCCGATTGAGCCCAGCGTTTATGAAGCCCGAGGACGAATGCCTCCTTCCGATTTGGGGATGACGCGGTTGAGTTATCAACAGGCGTACGAAAGGGCATTGCAGGAGGGGAAAAGACTAGGACTGACAGTGGCGATCGGAGAGTTGTATTACAGCTTCGAGTACAACTTCTACGGTGCAGGATTTGGGCAACATGACACTCAAGCGCATGGAAAATCCTGGTTGTTCTTTCACGGCACGGACGGACGATTATTGGGGCAGGAAATCGCTGTAAAAGGGACATTGGGGGAGCGGTTTTATCGATTGCAGTTACCAATACATGGCGGACGGATCATAGGCTTTACCGGGCAGGTGCTGATCGCGGTATTGGGTGTTGTGATCGCGGTGCTGTCAGGGACTGGCGTCTATATCTGGTGGCGTAAGTGGCAAGCCCGACGTATCAGCAACGCTCGCAAAACGGCCTGATATTCGGAAGCCCTGAAACGACAAAACCCCTGTCTGCGTTAGCAGACAGGGGTTCT
>NZ_JAESJL010000017.1:0-54070 GCF_016756945.1 Pseudomonas sp. MWU318 | reverse complement strand
GTTCAACATGCCAATACAGGCCCTAACTGCTTGTTTTTGCCTCGATCTGACGCGAAAGCCACTCCCGACTGTAGGCCAAAACACGGCTAGCCATGGTGGTCGGAAAATGGATAAAGCCATGGGCGGACGAGGGCAGTAGATGTACTTCAACCGGTGCTGATCGTTGCCAGCGCTCAGCCAATTCCAGCGTGTCATCGCGCAGCGGATCCAGTTCACCGGTGAACATCAACGCCGGTGGCAATCCGCTCAAGTCGCCGTACAGCGGAGACAGTGGCGCCTGCCGGCGTTCATCATCGCTCAATCCTGGAGTCAACAAACGTAGCGCCTCGACCATGCCCGGCCCGTCGAGCACCAGCGTTTCAGCGGGTGCTGCGTGCACGCTTGGGGTGCCGGCGAGATCGTAGACGCCGTAATAGAGCAGGGCGCCGCTGACCCGCCGTAGCAAATCAGCTGATGGCTTGAGCGCCAACAGGGTGGCGACGGCCAGATGCGCGCCTGCCGATTCGCCGACAACGATTACCGGCAGGCCGACGAACTCCGTGCAATCATCGCTCAACAGCCAACGTGCGGCGCACAGACAATCCTGCATGAGATCCTCAACTGGCGTATTGACTGCCAACCGATAGTCGACCGATACCACCGCCACGTTGCATGCCTTGACCATGGCGATATTGAGGTCGTCGTTCATCTGCGCATTGCCGATCACCCAGCCGCCACCGTGGTAATCCAGCACCACACCTTGAGCCTTTCCCCGCGGGCGGATGATCCGGACAGGCACTGACGCACCTTGCGAATACACCACAGTGTTTTGCGCATGCAGGTCATGTTTGAGCGGTTTGTCCGCGCTGACAATCTGACTGGCACGCAGCAATGCCTGGATCAAACGCGGCGTCAGCCGATTGCGGATGCGAAAACGCGGCAGCCAGGCGAGCTTGCGATTGAAGCGTTGCATCTGCGCCAGATCACTATCGCTGAACTCAAGCACATTCTTAGCCAAATCCTTCCTCCCTAGGTTGCAGCGCCGGCTCAATATTCCCCACCCGCGACAATGTCTCCGGCACCGCCAGCCACATCAGCACGAACGCGACCCCGGCAATCACCGCCAAGGTCAGAAACGCCGCGTTGTAACCGGCCTCTTGCAATACAATCCCCGCGACACTGCTGCTCAATGCCGCGCCCAGGCCGAACACGGTCGAGAGGGCGCCAAGGCTGATGTTGAAGTGTCCGGTGCCCAGCGTCAGGTCTTTCACTACCACCGGGAACAGCGCACCGAAGATCCCCGCGCCGACGCCGTCGAGCATCTGCACCGCTACCAGCCAGTAAGGATCAGCGGACAAGGTATAGAGCACGCCACGCAACGGCAGAATCAGGAAGCCTGCGAGCAGCAGCGGCTTGCGTCCCCATACATCGGCCTTGGCTCCGACCAGCAACGCGATCGGCACCATGACCAGTTGCGCGGCGACAATGCAGGCCGAGGTCAGTGGCGTCGCCATCTGCAGATTGACCTGCGCCAGTTTCTGGCTCACCAATGGCAGCATCGCCGCGTTGGCGAGGTGGAAGAGGGCGCAGCAGATGGCGAACATCAGCAGCGCCTTGTTGGTCAGCAGCACCGCGAATCCCGAAGGTGCCTTGGTGTGAGTGGCGTCGCTGGGGTCAAGTCCCCGCGCCAGATCATGGTTGATCGCGTTGGCATCGACGAAGCTCACGGCGATTACACTGCACAGCGCCATGACCGCCATCAGATAGAACACCGCCACCGGCCCGAACAGGTAAGCGAATCCACCGGCCAGCAGCGCCGCGCAGGCGTTGCCGGCATGGTTGAAGGTTTCGTTGCGTCCGGTGCGCCGGGTGAAGGCTCGCGGGCCGGTAATGCCGAGGGTGATCGCGGAAATGGCCGGGGCGAACACCGACGCTGCTGCGGCGCTCAGCGCTTGGGTGATCGCCACCAGACTGAAGGACGTGACGAAGGGCAATACCACGCAACTGCCGGTCACCAGTAACGCGGCAATAGCGATCACCGCGCGTTTACTGCGGGTGTTGTCGACCAGGGCTCCGGCGGGTGTCTGCGTGACAAGGGCGGCGATGCCGGCAAGGGTCATCACCAGTCCGATGCTGGCCGGCTCCCAGTGATGAACGGCCAGCAGGTAAATGGCCAGATACGGCCCGAGACCATCGCGCACATCGGCGAGGAAGAAATTGAGGCTGTCCAGCGAGAGATTGTTGCGACGATCGGAGAGAGTGTCCACGCTGGCACCTTCGGTATCGAGGTTGCGCAAAATGGCGCAACCTCGTTCAATTCAGTGAGTGGTCGTCTGCGGATTTAGTTGCACACGGCGCGTAGCTGGCCACTCGACTCCGTTTCGAGTGGCCACGCTGCATGCGACTTAATTGATCCGCGGATGCTGCTGCACCAACTCCTTACGCTTGGCTTCCAGCTCGGCGATTTCGGCGTCGATGTCTTCGATTTTCTGCTCGATGTTGTCGTGGTGTTCCTTGAGCAGTTCCTTGGCTTCCTCAAGGTCCGACGCCGCCGGTGCAGCACCGCGCAGCGGTTTGTTGGCGGTCTCTTTCATGGTCACGCCGGTGATCAGGCCGACCACGGCAATCACCATCAGGTAGTAAGCGGGCATGTACAGGTTGTTGGTGCTTTCTACCAGCCAGGCCACGGCAGTTGGGGTCAGGCCGGCAATCAGCACCGAGACGTTGAACGCGGCGGCCAGTGCGCTGTAGCGGATGTGTGTGGGGAACATCGCCGGCAGCGTCGAAGCCATGACGCCGATGAAGAAGTTGAGCAATACCGCGAGGATCAGCAAACCGGAAAAGATCAGGCCGATCTTGCCGCTGTTGATCAGCATGAACGCCGGAATCGCCAGCAGGAACAGGCCGATACTGCCGACCACAATGAAAGGCTTGCGGCCGATCTTGTCGCTGATAAAACCAATCGCCGGTTGCACGAACAGCATGCCGACCATGATCGCGATGATGATCAGCACGCCACGGTTTTCGCTGTAGTGCAGGTTGTGCGACAGGTAGCTCGGCATGTAGGTCAGCAGCATGTAGTAGGTGACGTTGGTCACCGCTACCACGCCAATGCAGGTCATCAGGCTGCGCCAGTGTTTGGTCGCGACTTCCTTGAACGAGACCTTCGGCCCGCCCGCCAATCCTTCACGGTCACCTTCTTCGAGTTTCTCGACATGTTGTTGAAACGCCGGCGTCTCTTCCAGCGCATGCCGCAGATAAAGGCCGATCATGCCCAGTGGCAGGGCGAGGAAGAACGGCAGACGCCAGCCCCATTCGAGGAATTTCTCTTCGCCGATGATCGTCGAGATCAGCACCACCACACCGGCGCCGAGGACGAAACCGGCAATCGAGCCGAAGTCCAGCCAACTGCCAAGGAAACCGCGCTTGCGGTCGGGCGCGTATTCGGCGACGAAAATCGAGGCGCCGGTGTACTCACCGCCGACCGAGAAACCCTGGGCCATTTTCGCCAACAACAGCAGGATCGGCGCCCAGATGCCGATCGACTCATACGACGGTATCAGGCCGATGGCGAAGGTACTCAGCGACATGATCACGATGGTCGCGGCCAGCACTTTCTGTCGCCCGTACTTGTCACCCAGCGCACCGAAGAACAGTCCGCCCAACGGACGGATCAGGAACGGCACCGAAAAGGTCGCCAGTGCAGCAATCATCTGCACGCCAGGATCGGCGCCGGGGAAGAAGATCTTGCCCAGTGCATAGGCGACGAAGCCATAGACCCCGAAGTCGAACCATTCCATGGCGTTGCCCAGTGCGGCGGCGGTGATCGCCTTGCGCATCTTGGCGTCGTCGACAATCGTGATGTCTTTCAATCCGATGGGATTGACCTTGTTTTTCCTTGATTTCATGCGGGTCACTCATAGCTGAACGGATTCGATGCCATTGTTTTGGTGGCATGGGTTCTTTCCGTCAGATACAAGAAGACACGAAAAAATTCACTGCTCAGGGCATTTTTGTCGTTTGCCTGTGCTGATTCACCACGCAAGCAGCGGCTCCCACCCAGCGGCGATTACGCAAAAGCACAAGACGTCAGGCTGAAAACCCGGATAATGGCCGCCAATTCGTTTCTGCTCTCTGGTAAACCCGCATGGAAATCAAGGTCAACTTTCTCGACAACCTTCGACTTGAAGCCAAGTTCGACGACTTCACGGTGATCGCCGATCAGCCCATTCGCTACAAGGGCGATGGCTCGGCACCGGGGCCGTTCGACTACTTCCTGGCGTCGTCGGCCTTGTGCGCGGCTTACTTCGTGAAGCTGTACTGCGCAACCCGCAATATCCCGACCGAGAATATTCGCCTGTCGCAGAACAACATCGTCGATCCCGAAAACCGCTACAACCAGATCTTCAAGATCCAGGTCGAATTGCCAGCGGACATTTCCGAGAAGGATCGTCTGGGCATCCTGCGCTCGATCGATCGCTGCACGGTGAAGAAGGTTGTGCAGACCGGTCCCGAGTTTGTGATCGAGGAAGTCGAGAACCTCGACGCCGATGCGCAAGCGCTGCTGATGCCGCATTCGACCTCTGAAGCGGGAACCTACATCGCGGGTAAAGATCTGCCGCTGGAGCAGACCATCGCCAACATGTCGGGGATTCTCGCCGATCTGGGGATGAAGATCGAAATCGCCTCGTGGCGCAACATCGTGCCTAACGTCTGGTCGCTGCACATCCGTGATGCGCATTCGCCCATGTGTTTCACCAACGGCAAGGGCGCGACCAAAGAGGGCGCACTGGCCTCGGCGCTGGGTGAGTTCATCGAGCGCCTGAACTGCAACTTCTTCTACAACGACCAGTTCTGGGGCGAGGACATCGCCGCCGCCGAGTTCGTGCATTACCCGAACGAGCGCTGGTTCAAACCGGGCCCGAAAGACGAGCTGCCGGCAGAGATTCTCGACCAATACTGCCTGGACATTTACAACCGCGACGGCGAGCTCAAAGGCTCGCACCTGTACGACACCAACTCCGGCAACACCCAGCGCGGCATCTGCTCGCTGCCGTTCGTGCGCCAGTCGGATGGCGAGGTGGTGTACTTCCCGTCCAACCTGATCGAAAACCTGTTCCTGAGCAACGGCATGAGCGCCGGCAACACTTTGGCTGAAGCCCAGGTGCAGTGTCTGTCGGAGATCTTCGAGCGCGCGGTCAAACGCGAAATCCTCGAAGGCGAAATGGCCTTGCCCGACGTGCCGCAAGAAGTGCTGGAGAAGTACCCGAGCATTCTCGCCGGGATCAAGGGCCTGGAAGAGCAGGGCTTCCCGGTGCTGGTCAAGGACGCGTCGCTGGGCGGTGAATTCCCGGTGATGTGCGTAACCCTGATGAACCCGCGCACTGGCGGCGTGTTCGCCTCGTTCGGCGCGCACCCAAGCCTGGAAGTGGCGCTGGAACGCAGCCTGACCGAGCTGCTGCAAGGCCGCAGTTTCGAAGGCTTGAATGACTTGCCGCAACCGACTTTCTCCGGGCAGGCAGTGACCGAGCCGAACAACTTCGTCGAGCACTTCATCGACTCCAGCGGTGTGGTGTCGTGGCGCTTTTTCAGTGCCAAGTCTGATTTCGAATTCGTCGAGTGGGACTTCTCCGGGCAGGGCGAAAACTCCAACGCCGAAGAAGCCGCAACCCTGTTCGGCATCCTCGAAGCCATGGGCAAAGAAGCTTACATGGCGGTCTACGACGACCTCGGCGCCAACGCTTGCCGGATCCTGGTGCCGGATTACTCGGAAATCTACCCGGTGGATGACCTGATCTGGGACAACACCAACAAGGCCCTGCAATTCCGCGCCGACATCCTCAACCTGCACAGCCTGAGCAAGGTCGGTCTGCGCAATCTTGCCCAAGGCCTGGAAAACAGCGAGCTGGATGATTACACCGACATCACCACGCTGATCGGCATCGAGTTCGACGACAACACGCCGTGGGGCAAGCTGACCATTCTGGAACTGCGCCTGCTGATCTACCTCGCCCTGCAGAAATTCGAACAGGCCAAGGATCTGGTCGAAGCCTTCCTGCAATACAACGACAACACCGTCGAACGCGGCTTGTTCTACCAAGCGGTGAACGTGTGCCTGGAAATGGAACTGGACGAGGATCTGGAACTGGCCGATTACGAGGCCAACTTCCGCCGCATGTTCGGTGACGAACGCATGGACGCGGCGATTGGTTCGGTCAATGGCAGCGTGCGCTTCTACGGTCTGACGCCGACCAGCATGAAGCTCGAAGGGCTGGATCGTCACCTGCGTCTGATCGACAGTTATAAAAAGCTGCACACCGCGCGGGCTAATGCGGCGGCGTTGAAGCGCTAATAGCAGACGGTCACTTCTGCTGAGTAAACCTGTCGTGAGGGGATTTATCCCCGATGGCGCGCAAAGCGGGCCTGCTACGCAGTCCATCGGGGATAAATCACCTCACCACAAATAAGTATCGTGGGGACATGGAGATTCAAGGATGGAAGAGAAGGTCGTAAAGTCGAAGCTGGTCAACTTTCTGGTGGCGGACGTCGAGGTGGATTACGAAGGTGTCGGCGATTTCTACGATGTTGCCGGCAGTGGCAACGTCGGTGCATTGGCCGGCGTGCTGGAAGGTTTCAAGGAGGTTTACGGCGGGCTGTGGGTCGGCGGCAAAATGACCCTCACGAATACTGCTGTGTACCTGAATGCCAACGCCATGAATCGCATGGTTCAAGACGGCACACTGGACATCAGGGTGCCGCTCGGAATGATCCGCAAGGTCACGCTTGAAGGTGGCTTCATCACGAAAATCGTCTGTCTGGATACGGATGCTGGCAGCATTCTGTTCCGTTGTTATGGGGCGAAGGACATCGTCGCACTGATCGAAAAGTCGATCCAGCCACGGGTTTCGACGGCGGTGCTCAAGCGCGGAGCCTGATTCGATCGTCAGGCCGTTCGCCAATCTCACCTGCAGCGAAAAAACTGTGCGAGCCAGCCGCCAATCCTGAGTCCACCCAATAACCCTGTGGGAACTGGCTTGTCAGCGACTGGGCCGTGTCAGCCAACATCACTTTCGGCGCTCTCAGCGCTTGCACTGCGCCTGCACCACCTGGCAGGTGTTCGGCGTGCCTCCGGAGCGGCTCGCATAACGCATGCAGTTATTCATCGATTTCTTGCGCGCCATGCTCAAGGTGTCGCCCCAGGCCAGACCGCCTTCGCCGGAAGTGGGCACGGCTTTGGCGTAGCAGTTCGAGCCGTTGGTGGCGTAGCGCTTGCTCGAACAGCCGGCCGTCAGCGTCATGGCAGTGGCGAGCAGGGTAAGTAGCACCCAGAACGAGCAGTGGCGTGCGGTGATTGTGATCATCTGGGTTCCTCGTTGGGTCATGCGCCTCAATTGCCTCGCTGACAGGCGTTGGGCATTATCCAGCAATCGACATAAGGAAGCGTCCCCAATGCGTGCACCCACACTTCACCTGATGTGCGGCAAGATCGCCTCGGGCAAATCGACACTGGCCAAATCACTGGCTGAGGAACACCGCGCGCTGGTGCTCAGTGAGGATCAGTGGCTGTCGCGGCTGTATCCGACGCAGATCAAGTCCGTGGCGGATTACGTTCGATGTGCACGGCAGATTCGCGGTGTGCTGGGGCCGTTGGTGATCGATGTGCTGGCGGCCGGGGTGAGTGTGGTGCTGGATTTTCCAGCCAATACCGTGGCGGATCGGCAGTGGCTGCGAGGGCTGGCGGATAGCGCGCGAGTGCCGCACTGCCTGCATCACCTCGATGTGGATGACGACACCTGCCGCGTCCGGCTGCATGCACGCAACGCGCTGGCGGAGCATGAGTTTGCCGCTTCTGATGCAGAGTTTGATTTGATCACCCGCTACTTTCAGGTGCCGGAGGTGGGCGAGGGGCTGGAGATCGTCATGCAGCGCAATCGCCAGCAGGGCTGGTTCCCACAATGATCTCCGGCAGCTACTAATCCTGAGTTCACCACATGACCCCCTGTAGGAGTTGCCGCAGGCTGCGATCTTTTGATCTTCAAAGGCAAAAGATCGCAGCCTGCGGCAGCTCCTACAGGGGTTTTTGTTAACCCACGGACAAAAAACGCAGTCCACGGCCCAATCGCGCAGCCATTTCCTTGCGCAGTCGTTCTGTCATATTCGGTATCAGTTGATTGCAGATAGTAGCCAGCCCAACGCTAATTCCAATGAGGCTGCACTGTGTTTCAACGTCTAGTGTGTTCGCTGTCCGTTCTGAGCCTGTCCATCGCCGCAGCCCACGCCGCCGAGCCTGTGGTGCTCGACACGCCGCGTCTGCAAAGTATCGACAACTTCCGTGATGTCGCCGGCCTGACCTCTGCGTATTCCACCGCCCACGACGGCACCATGCGTGGCGGCGTGTTCTACCGCTCCAACGCGATCACGCCGTCGGCAGCTGATCTGGCCACTCTCAACAGCCTCGGCATCAAAGCCGTCTACGACCTGCGCACGCCGAGCGAAATCGCCGGCACGCCGGATACGATGCTGACCGGTGCGACCTACCAGAACATCGATATCATCGGCAGCACCACCTCGGGCGCGAACATCACCACCGTGTCGTTCAAAAGCGCCGCCGACGCCATTGCCATGATGGAGCAGACCAACCGTGCTTTCGTCAGCGACGCGGGTATGCGCGGTCAGTTCGGCAAGCTGTTCAACGAACTGGCTACCACCGACGGCGCACAATTGTTCCATTGCACCGCCGGCAAGGACCGCACCGGCTGGACCGCCGCTGTGCTGCAGAGCATCGCCGGGGTCGATAACGCGACTATCATGGCCAACTATCTGGCGACCAACGACTACACCGCCGCCCGCGTCGCCGCCACTCTTAAAGCAATGCCGCCAAGCATGGCCTCGGTCTACGCGCCGTTGCTCGGCGTGCAGGCCAGCTACTTGCAGGCCGGTCTGGATGAGGTCACCGCCGAATACGGCAGCATGGACAACTACCTCAAACAAGGCCTCGGCCTGTCGCAGGAAACCATCTACGTGTTGCGCGGCAAACTGGTCGAGTACAACAGCCTGCCGGGTCAGGCCGGGTTGATCGGCAACGCCGCCGCCGGTGCCGAATTGCTCCGTGAGCTGCAGAACACTCGTCTGTCCGGCACCTACAGCGCCTACAACTACTACCTGCAATCGGCGATCGACGCCGGCACCCTCGGCGGTGTCGAATCCCAGGTTGGCGGCCAGGTCCACGCCGACGCGGCCAGCTACCTGCTGCGCCAGAATGCGCTGATCGAACAAGCCGCCGCGCCTTACGCCAGCGGCACCGACCTGAAAGTCGGCCAATACCGCGTGTGGACCACCGCGCTCGCCGGCTACCTCGGCACCGACGGCTCGTCCCACGCCGAGAGCAGCAACGAGCACAGCCAAGGCCTGATGGTCGGCATCACCCAGCGCTTCTCCGAACAGCTCAGCACGCGCGGCGGTTTCGGCTACAGCAAAGGCACCGTCGGCGGCGCGGGCGGTGAGGCCGATACCGACTTTACCTTCTTCAACTTTGGCGCCCGCTACGGCTTCACCAGCCTGGAACGCGGCCTGTTCGTCGACGCCAACGCCAGCGCCGGCTACGTCGATTACGACAGCAAACGCGAACTCGGTGGCGGCCTCGGCACGGCCAAGGGCGACACCCACGGCAACCTCACTGGCGCCACCCTGGCGTTGGGTTACCGCGCCCCGGTCAACGGCATGATCCTCGAACCGAGCCTCGGCGTGCGCATCAGCCACCTCGACCTAAAAGGCTTCAAAGAGAAGGGCAGCGAACTGGCACTCGACGTCGACGACAACACCGCCACCCGCCGCAGTGCCGTCGCCAACCTCAACGTGGCGTTCGCCCCGATAGCGATGGGCGCCTGGCAACTGGTGCCGGGTGTGCAAGTCGGCTACGAACGCACGTTGGGCAACAACGACGTCAACAGCCAGGGCCACCTTCTGGGCCTCGACATCGAACAACGCGCCGCCTTCGACAACCGCGACCAGTTCAGCGGCGGCGTCAACCTGATGGCCAGTCTCGGCGCGGTCAGCGTCGGCGCAGAAGTCGGTGCCAGCGGTGGTGGAGACAGCCACGGTTTCAGTGGCAGCCTGAAGGCCAGTTACGCGTTCTGAAGCAGGGACAACCGCGCAAGGTCAAGGACGACCATCATTCACAAAGCACCAGCAAAAACTGGTGGAAGCAGAGGATTGGCAACCCTGATCCACCGCCTGACCCTGTGGGAGCGAGCCTGCTCGCGAAGGCGTCATGTCAGCCAACATCACCATCAACTGACCCACCAGCATCCCCGCCGATCAACCAATCAACCCTGCCCCCTCAGATGCGCCGGACTCACCCCATACGCCTGCTGAAAATACTGACAAAACCGCCCGACATTACTGAAGCCAAAGCGCAACGCCACCTCCGTCACCGACGCCGAATGCCGTTGCCTCAGCGCCTCGAAAGCCCGCTCCAGCCGCACCTGACGCTGATACGCCACAATCGACATACCGACAAACCGCCGAAACCCATCCTGCAATGCGCGCTGACTGACATTGCTCAACCGCGCCAACTCCACGCCACTCACCAGTTGCTCCGGATGCGCCTGAATAAACTCCATCGCCAACTTCACATGCCGCGGCGCCACCCTCGGCGCCGGCTGGCGCAACGCCTCGGTAAAATTGTGCGGCCACGCCTCCAGCACCGCATCAATCAACATCTCGCGCAACCGCGACGGCATCAGCGTGCCGCTATTGAGCAACAGATCAAACTCCGTCCCCGTCGCCAGATCAATCAACGCCTTGATCCCCTGAAACGCCACCGTGTGCAGATCCACCACCGGCTCAAACACAATCTTCTGCACAATCGGCCGCCCCAACAACGCCGCCAACCGCTCCGTGAGCTGCCCACGATTCACCGAAATCCCGTGCTGCGCGTGATTGTCGAGAAACCGCATCGAACGAATATCCGCCTTATCAATCGCCAACCCCACCTGCGCCACACCGACGGACTCGGTACGGTGGTTGAACACAATCTTGCCCGCCGTGGGAATCACGAAAGTGATCTCGTCCTGCGGGTCGGGAAAGGTGACGGTGAAATCGCCGTGGTAATGCATGCGACGGAAACTGACGCCGTCGTGCCGCCCGTAGACGCCGTCGATGATGATGTTGGAGGGGATTGGCGGGGTGTCGGCGTAGCGATTGCCGAAGAGCCGGGAGAAAAGGGCGCCGAAGTCATCGGAGTGGAGGTTTTCGGAGCGGAGGATGATTTTTTGGTGGGGTGGGGCGACGGAATACACCTTGGGGCACCTTTTGTTGGGGCTCTTGGGTAAGTGGGGGGAGGAGGCGCAGGGGAGGTTAGCAGGTTGGGGGTGACAGGTTTGTGACGGAAGATTGAGCCACTGGAGGCAGGTTTCCTTTCGACCAATAATCCCCAGGTATATCCAGCATCAGGCAGATACTTCAGGTTGTTCTTGCTTAGGTTTTATCTAAGGGTTTTTAAATATCTGTTCTGTCATTTTTGTGGTTGGAATGATCAATGATTTTGTGTAATAGGTTTTATATCCATACGCGGTAATGCGTACCTTGCAGGGTATGAAAGCCTTATTGGCTAGTAGCGGTCGGACGGCTTCGTAATCATTCAGATCGAGTTGCGTCCCATCGGGTCTTGTATTGTAAAAAACAAGTTCTGAAGTGAAGGTGTAATATGGTCTGGTTTGGCTGCTCGCGTTCACCAGGCCTTCAGCCTTTATATTGATTGAATGCTCGGACGAAAAATCCATATCTCCGTCCAACGAGCAGGTCAGCGTCGGTGTAAGCTGATTAGCGTTTTCGAAATCATTGAATGCGCTATACAAATCCACTGTTGAAGTAAATTTCACAGTGAAAAGATTATTCGGCCCTAATTCGAAAGACGACAAATTAAGGTCGGCGGGCGGGATGTTGGCTGTTTTTACACAGCCAGCGCAGAGAAGTAATGTCAGGTAGACGAAGCAGCGATACAGATTCATTGACCGAAAATACCATTGATGGAATCAAAAATCAGATCGAGCGCTGATTTTGTTTCCTGAACCGGCTGAATGAACATCCAATCTGCAGAGGCGTGGTGGATATCGATGGTTTTGTTCATGGTCGGACCGGATTTTATATTCCAGCGCTCGCCGAAATCAGCGACGCTGTCAGAAGAGTCGGGTTTGCTTGAGTTGGCTCGAATGTTAATCCAGGTCTCTGCGACAGGTTGCGGCTCTGACACGTAGATATCCGAGCCCAGCCATACCCAAAAACCTTCGCCGACAGGGTCAAGTGTCACCAGAAATTTAATGCTGTAACCCGCTTCAGATAAAATTTTAGAAAGATGTGCTCCGTTCCATCCCCCCAAGCTGTGACCCACGATATACACCGGGCTTGATTTGCTGGGTATTTTGTCGATGAAGTTGGTTTTGATGTCTCCGGAACCTTTGGCGTCGTTGTAACCTCTGGCCCAACTGGTGTATTTGGTTTTCAGTTTTGCGTTTGGGCTTATTCTGTTATCAAGCAGATTTTTTGCGGCATCGATGTTGTGATAGGCACCTTGGAAATAATACTTTTCCTGGTCTGCGGCGCCACCGATAAAGAAGACAATGGCTTTCTTTTCCGGAACTGGTACTGCTTTGACGGTTGAGTCATTTGCAGCGGTCAATGTTTTCGTTGCCGCAAGGCTTGCGGTGTTGCCGTTTGGAAGAACAATTTGCTCTGCGGCCATTACTTAGTCTTCCAGAAAGATTTTGATGGTTTCTGCCAAGTGCGAACTCACCATATGGGTGAAGCCCATCGAGTCGCTAACGCCATGTTCCAGGCTTCCATCCTCACGTTGGATGGCGTAACCGTGGTTAGGCATTGGCTCGCCAGTCGTGCCGTCGACCAGTTTAATCTTGTCGCTGAAGTGCACCGGCATTGGCAGTAAACCGCTGAAGGGCGCTGATACAAAGGTGTCGCCGATGATGACGGTGCCGGAGCCGCCAATGACAATGTTGCCGTGCCCCCCGGTGCTGTCTTTTGTCGCGGCGTTCAGGCCGTTGATGAATACGGTCGAACTGATACCCCCGGTGATCGGGCTGCCACAGGCGGATTTATCAGTCATGCGAGCAGCAGCGAGACCGTCGAAGAATACGTCCGGCGAGCCGCTTGCAATAGGATTGGTACCGTGTCCTGGAAGTGGGCAACTGGTGGGATCTGAGACGCGAGCAGCTGGTTTTCCACTCATGGGAAGTTCCGTTTCGAAATGTCAGTAGGCGAGCTCGTGATTCTCGAGCGAGCATGGGGACGCAATTTGGTTAGACGATTGGTGTTTTTACAAGCAACAGCTCGACGTAGCTGTCGCTCAAGCAGGGATGGCTTTCAGTTCTGAAATGCGGGGGCGTATCTGAGGAGTGGAGGCGCGGGGGCGCTTCCGTACGCGGGGCAGGCATAAAAGTGAATCGTCCTTGAAAAATCGTGATGAAGGATGCCCGAGGTGACGGTCTCGTTCAACGAGATTTTCAAGCGCTCTCGTACTTTTTGATGTCGCCCCCGAAACTTCTTTGCAAAACGCATAGTCCGCAGACATCACTGAATTCAAGCCGAGAGAAACTTCAGGCTGTCGAGGTCGATTTCGGCATAGATCCCGAGTTCGCCCTTGTAAAGGGATACTCTGGATATTCCCAGCTCACATTGTAGAAAACTAACGAGCACCCTGAGACTTGAGTGTTTGGACATGCTTTTTGGATACACCAACGTAGCCTTGCCGGGCTCATCGTCGTAGGTTCGGATCCTGTAAGTGTCTTCGCCGTTCTGGATGACGTAGTCGAAACCACGATATTCATATCCAGCGTCATGGTCGACATCATCGAAACGGATAGCGGTTTCTATTTTCAAAGTAGATTCCGTTCGGTTTGATTAGCGGTGGGCAGTTTTTGGAACCGTTCGTGTTGGTGTTCCTTAAGCAACATCCTCCGTGGCACCAGGCTAGCTAGCGGCCACAGAGGCCTTACGAGTTATTGCGTCGGCACAACATTATCCAACGCCTGATTCACCGCCAATTCCCCGAGCATCACCACCTGCGCAATGCCCAGCAGCGTCTTGCGAATCGGCCCCTCAACCAGCGCCGCGACATCCCCCAACATCACCGTCGCCGAACCCAGTGATTCACTGGCGTTCGCCAGCAATTCCTCGGTGGCGATTTTTGGGTTGGCTAGAAACATGGCGTTGGGTGTGTAGGGCGTGGCCATGATTGGGCTGGCGGGGTTGAGGTAGTGGTCGAGGGCGCGTTCGGCGGCTTCGCTGAGTTTTCGGGAATCCGGGGATTCGTAGGGGGAGACCGTTTCGGTTTCGGGCGGATTGGGCGTTACTTTGAACATAGGTGAAGCTCCAGGATGAATAAAGTGGAGCCATCACCTTCGCTACCAAACGAAGGGTGGTGGCCAAACGCAGGTTGGTAGACCGGTCACCTGGATACCCGGCGCATCCGAAGATGCCCTACGCATGGCCACCATAAAAACAGCGGACGAAACCGTCCCTGCAAATAGGATTGCTATGCGACAGGTAAGCCGGGCTACCAAACCCGATCGCTGCTTTTCAGCGACCGACCCACGATAGAACCCGCACCCTAGGCGCACAAGCCGGCGGATTCTGGCGTAGTCGTAGGCAAAGGCGCAAGGCGTTGTAGTTTGGGATGACGTAACGGCGAGTGTTTTTAAACGAATGCGGGGAAATGGTTAAACGCGAAGATTTTTTGAGCTGTTCTTTTTTGAACGGATGGTTTGGCGACGGGTGGAAGCAGAGCCGATTTGCAGTTCATCGGTGCGGTGCGACGTTTCGCTAAATCCTTTTACCACTGGAGTGGTTTTTGTCTGGGGACTGTCGACGCGGGCGGTGGGGTTGGTGGCTGCGCTAGGCCGAGTCTCTTCCTGACTGGGCTGACGCCATCGCGAGCAGGCTCACTCCTACAGTGGGTTTTGCGGTGTTTGCGAATTTTGCGGTGTTTGCGAATGTTGTGGCGGGCACTAAACCTGTAGGAGTGAGCCTGCTCGCGAATCGGATATCCACGGTACTCAGGTCTTATTCATCACCCTTCTGGACACAGTGTTTGTCCAACCGACCGATTTTTGCCCTGCGCTGCAACCCCTAACATCGTCTGCAACCCGTGACCCAACACGGTTCCCCACAAGACGGTGAACATCATGAAACTTGCAAAAATCGCTCTTCTTCTGGTCCTTGGCGGTATCGGCGCGCAGGCGTTTGCGGCGGATGAATCCGCGCAGGTCGAGGCCTACAACGCTGCCGTTCAACCGGACATCGCGCACGTGGTGTCGATCTCCGACGCGGCCAACCAGTGCGGCGCGGTGCCGGTGCAGATGACTTATGACGACTCGACCGGTGCACGGCATGTCGTGCAATATCAGGTGATGGGCAGCGGCTGCTCCAACGGTTGATGGTTGATGCCGGCGCTGGAGGGTCGACACTCCAGGTCTGCGGCACTAAGCGTTGGCGAGTGGTCTGGCGCCGGCCATGTCTTCATCGGACGCCAGCAATTGCGGGATGGCGGTTTTCAGGAACTCCACCCAGGTCTTGATTTTGGCGTCGACGAATTTGCGCGATGGGTAGATCGCGAACAGGTTGTATTCCTCCAGGCGGTACTCCGGCAGGACCCGCACCAGTGTGCCTCCGACCAATCCTTCGACGGCGGATGCCAGCGGCTGAATGCCGATGCCCATACCATTTCTGATCGCCGTGGCCATACCGTCGGCGGTGTTGATGTGGAAGGGTGAGTCGGGGATATTCTGCGTTTCCATGCCTTGGGGACCTTCGAACACCCAGTTTTCTGCAGGCATTACCGTGTTGACGATGCGCAGGCAGTCATGCGCGGCGAGGTCGGCGGGTGTGGCGGGGTGGCCGCGTTTGGCCAGGTACGCCGGTGAGGCGCAGAGGATGCTGTAAGTAGTGCCCAGGCGTTGCGCGACGAAGCCGGAATCCGGCAGGTCGCGGGCGAGGACGATCGACATGTCGTAGCTTTCTTCGAGCAGATCGGGCAGGCGATTGCTCAGGGTCAGATCGAACATCACCGTGGGGTGAATCTCGCGGTAACGGGCGATTGCATTGATCACGTAGTGGTTGCCGATGGCGGCCATGGCGTGGATCTTCAGACGCCCGACCGGCAAGGTCTGGGCGGTGCCGGCTTCTTCATCGGCTTCGCGCAGGTCATCGAGGATTTTTTCGGCGCGCTGCAAATAACGCACGCCGGCTTCGGTCAGG
Organism: Pseudomonas sp. MWU318; assembly: GCF_016756945.1. Taxonomy (NCBI): domain Bacteria; kingdom Pseudomonadati; phylum Pseudomonadota; class Gammaproteobacteria; order Pseudomonadales; family Pseudomonadaceae; genus Pseudomonas; species Pseudomonas sp. MWU318. Next base: position 37,822 of record NZ_JAESJL010000017.1, on the reverse strand, counting down.
GCGAGGCGGCGAGTGGTGCGGTTGATCAGGCGCGTGTGCAACCGGGCTTCGAGGCTGGAGACGGCTTTGGAGACGTTGGTCGTGGTGGTGTCGAGCACGTCGGCCGCAGCGGTGAAGCTGCCGCTCTGGGCCACGGCGACGAAGCAGCGCAGGGTCTGAATAACGTCCATCGTTGTGCTTGGCTCTTTGGATGGGGTTGCCATTCTAGGGTTTGCCGTGGGTGGTGTTGCAAATGTTTGCGAATGAGGGGCGGGCGCATGGCGGGTGAATGGCTTGAGGACATTCTGGCGCCGGGGCTTTCGGTGGTGTTCTGCGGGATCAATCCGGGGCTGCTCGCGGCGGCGCAGGGGCATCATTTTGCCGGGCGCGGCAATCGCTTCTGGCGCACCCTGCACCTCGCCGGGTTCACGCCGTATGAAGTGCGGGCGGAGGATGATCGAAGCATCCTGCAATTCGGCTGCGGACTGACGGCGGTGGTCGAGCGGCCGACGGCGCGGGCGGATCAGTTGGCGGCTGAGGAGTTCGCCACTGCGGCCCTGGGCTTTGAACAGAAGATCACCCGCTGTGCGCCGCGTTATGTGGCGTTTCTGGGCAAGGCTGCGTATGCGGCGTTGTCGGGGCAGAAAGTCGTGGCGTGGGGGTTGCAGGCAAAGACCTTTGGTGGCGCGCACGTGTGGGTGTTACCCAATCCCAGTGGGCGCAATCGGGCGTCCTCCCTTGAGCAATTGGTCGCGGCATATCGGGAATTGCATGAGGCATTGATCGCTAGCGGGTAAAGCAGGCATCCAGCGTTTTTCGGTTGGCCAGCTACGATTGATGCAGTCAAACCGCCGAGGAGGACGCCCGCCATGAAACCCGAAAAAACCGACACAGACGCCTCGGCACTCATCGACGCAAAAATCGCTGAACTGGCCGATTGGCGCGGAGCGATCCTCGGCGAGATTCGCAAGGTCATGCACCAGGCCGATCCCGAGGTGGTGGAGGAGTGGAAGTGGCGCGGCGTTCCGGTGTGGTCGCGGGGCGGGATCATTTGTACCGGGGAGACCTACAAGGCGGCAGTCAAAATGACCTTCGCCAAGGGCGCGGCGTTGGCCGATCCGGCGCGGTTGTTCAACGCCAGCCTTGAGGGCAACACCCGCCGGGCGATAGATTTTCATGAGGGCGATCCGGTCGATGAGCAGGCCTTGAAAGGGCTGATTCGCGAGGCGATTGCGCTGAATTTGTCGAAGTGAATCGTTGCGCTTGCCTTGGGTCAGAAATAACTGGCTGTTTTAAAACAAATTTTTTTGCACTCAGGGCTTCCCAGATCAAAAAAAGGTTGGTAAATTGCGGCCCATTCTCGCAGAGCTTGTTACAGAGCTTGAGATACAGGGGCGTCGCCAAGCGGTAAGGCAGCAGGTTTTGATCCTGCCATGCGTTGGTTCGAATCCAGCCGCCCCTGCCATATTCAGAAAAAACGCCAGTCCGAAAGGGCTGGCGTTTTTTTATGCGCGCGATTTGTGGCTGGGGGCTGACAGTTGCCTGAGCCGGAGCGGGGGACTGATGTAAACTGCCCGCGCGAAAGTCCCGGTGCGTTGTTGGCCGGCGACCCTCAATCTCTCCAGACAAGAGACTTTCATGGCTAATCAAGACCTCAGCTTCACCCCTGATCCGGATGCAGATTCGATTTCCTCCGACGTCGTCGGTTTCAACGGCATTCTGGTTTCGACCCAGATCCCGACCCGCGCCGACGGCAGCCTGGAGCTGGGCGACATCACCCTGCAAAGCGAATGCACCCTGCAGGCGTTGAAAGTGGCGCTGGAACGGGCGGGCAGTTCGATGGATCGCGTCATGCACCTGACCATCTACCTCACCGACATGGCTGATCGTGCGGCGTTCAACGAAGTCTACCAGCGCTTCTTCGCCAAGCCGTGGCCGGTGCGCGCCGCTGTGGGCGTGGCGTCGCTGGCGGTGGAAGGCATGCGCGTGGAAGTCACCGCGATGGCTGCCAAGGCCTGATGCAATGCCATATCCAACTGTAGGAGCTGACGAGTGCAACGAGGCTGCGATCTTTTGCTCTTGAAAATCCAAGTCAAAAGATCGCAGCGTGCCGCAGCTCCTACAGAGTCGTGTAAGTTGCCACTTGGCAGCACAGGCGTGCCGCTCGGGCGTTTCGCGGCTACAATGCGCGCCTTAACCGTGACAGCCTGACTAAAAAAACTATGTCCTTGCCCAAGCATCATCTGGAACTGCTCAGCCCCGCCCGTGACGTGGCGATTGCCCGCGAGGCGATCCTGCACGGCGCCGACGCCGTGTACATCGGTGGCCCGAGCTTCGGCGCGCGCCACAACGCCTGCAACGAGGTGAGCGAAATCGCCGAGCTGGTGGAGTTTGCCCGCCGTTATCACGCGCGCATTTTCACCACCATCAACACCATCCTGCACGACAACGAACTGGAGCCGGCGCGCAAGCTGATCCACCAGTTGTACGACGCCGGTGTCGACGCGCTGATCGTCCAGGATCTGGGCGTGATGGAACTGGACATTCCGCCGATCGAGCTGCATGCCAGTACCCAGACTGACATCCGCACGCTGGAGCGGGCGAAATTCCTCGATCAGGCCGGTTTCTCGCAACTGGTGCTCGCCCGCGAGCTGAACCTGAAAGAAATTCGTGCCATCGCCGACGAAACCGATGCCGCCATCGAATTCTTCATCCACGGCGCGCTGTGCGTGGCGTTCTCCGGGCAGTGCAACATTTCCCACGCGCAGACCGGGCGCAGCGCCAACCGTGGCGACTGCTCGCAGGCCTGCCGTTTGCCGTACACCCTCAAAGACGAAAAGGGTGGGGTGATCGCCTACGAAAAACACTTGCTGTCGATGAAGGACAACAACCAGAGCGCCAACATCCGCGCGCTGGTCGAGGCCGGTGTGCGCTCGTTCAAGATCGAAGGTCGCTACAAGGACATGGGCTATGTGAAGAACATCACCGCCTATTACCGCCAGCGCCTCGACGACGTGCTCGAAGACCGCCCGGACCTGGCCCGCGCTTCCAGCGGCCGCACCGCGCACTTCTTCCTGCCTGACCCGGAAAAGACCTTCCACCGTGGCAGCACCGACTACTTTGTCACCGATCGCAAGATCGACATCGGCGCGTTCGACTCGCCGACCTTCACCGGCCTGCCAGTGGGCACCGTCGAGAAAGTCGGCAAGCGTGACATGCAGGTGGTGACGCAGGAGCCGCTGTCCAACGGCGACGGCCTCAACGTGCTGGTCAAGCGTGAAGTCGTGGGTTTCCGCGCCAACATCGCCGAGCCAAAGGGCGAGTTCGAAGAAGACGGCGAGAAGCGCTATCGCTACCGCGTCGAGCCGAACGAAATGCCCGAAGGCCTGTACAAGCTGCGGCCGAACCATCCGCTCAATCGCAACCTCGACCACAACTGGCAACAGGCGCTGCAGAAGACCTCTGCCGAGCGTCGTGTCGCATTGAGCTGGGTCGCACGCCTGCGTGAAGAACAGCTGGAAGTGACCGCGACCAGTGAAGAGGGCATCAGCGCCAGCGTGACTCTGAACGGCCCGTTCGGTGTGGCCAACAAGCCGGAGCAGGCGCTGGAGCAATTGCAGGATCTGCTCGGCCAGCTCGGTACCACCCAGTACCACGCCACCGACATCAAGCTCGACGCGCCGCAGGCGTTCTTCATTCCGAACTCGCAGCTCAAGGCCCTGCGCCGCGAAGTGATCGAAGCCCTGACCGCCGCCCGTGTCGCAGCGCACCCGCGTGGCAGCCGCAAGGCCGAAACCACGCCGCCGCCGGTGTACCCGGAGTCTCACCTGTCGTTCCTGGCCAACGTCTACAACCAGAAGGCCCGCGACTTCTATCACCGTCACGGCGTGAAACTGATCGATGCGGCCTACGAGGCCCACGAAGAGGCCGGTGAAGTGCCGGTGATGATCACCAAGCACTGCCTGCGCTTCTCGTTCAACCTGTGCCCGAAACAGGCCAAAGGCGTGACCGGCGTGCGCACCAAGGTCGCGCCGATGCAGCTGATTCACGGCGACGAAGTGCTGACCCTGAAGTTCGACTGCAAGCCGTGCGAGATGCACATCATCGGCAAGATGAAAGGCCACATCCTCAACATGCCGCAACCGGGCAGTGTGGTCGGCCACATCAGCCCGGAAGACCTGCTGAAAACCATCCCGCGCGCGCCACACTGAGTGACGGGCGGGCGTGGCGCTACGGTGTCACGCCTGCTCGGGCTCGCGCTCCGCGAGGTCTTCGAGCAAGTCGGCTGACGGCACAAAGAACAACCCCCCGGTGACCGCGGTGCTGAAGTCCAGCAAACGGTCGTAGTTGCCGACGGGTTTGCCGACAAACATGTTCTCCAGCATCTGCTCGATCGGTTCCGGCGAGCGCGCGTAGCCGATGAAATAGGTGCCGAACTCGCCAGCCCCCGGACGACCGAACGGCATGTTGTCGCGCAGGATCTTCTGCTCCTGGCCGTCCTTGGTGATGGTGGTCAGGGCGCTGTGGGAATTGCTCGGCTTGACCTCTTCACCGAGTTCGATGTCGGCCAGCTTGGTACGGCCGATCACCTTCTCCTGAGCCTCGACGCTCAATGCATTCCACGCCTCCATCTTGTGCAGGTACTTCTGCACCAGCACATAACTGCCGGATTCGAACGCCGGGTCTTCGTTGCCGATCAGGGTGAAGTGGTCTGCCTTGCGGCCCACCGGGTTCTCGGTGCCATCGACGAAACCGATGATGCTGCGCATGTCGAAGTAGCGGAAACCCTGTACCTCATCCACCACGGTGATCGCGCCATTGAGAGCGCTGCATAGCTGGGTCGCCAGTTCGAAACACAGGTCCATCTGATCGGCGCGGATGTGCAGCAGGATGTCGGCCGGGGTCGCCACCGCACGGCGGCCCTCGACGCCGAATTCGCGGAACGGATGCAGCGAGGCCGGGCGCGGGCTGCCGAACAGCGCGTCCCAGGCGTTGGCGCTGAAACCGCAGACACACGACAGATTGCCGTCGGGCACCCGTTTGCCGACCGAACGGGTGAGGGCGGCGATGTCGCCGCACCAGCCGCGCACCTGGCTGGCGGCGTCACTGCCGGGCAGCAGCGTGGCGACGATGAAGATCGCGCTGCTGGTGATCGGGTTGCAGATCGCTTGCGGCTCGGGGGTATCCATTGATGAGGTCATAGTCGGTTCCATATGCGCGGGGCCAAGGTCGGCGCTCAGTATGAAACCAAAAACGTTTCATCGGTATCTCAGAAGCGACCCAGTCGATAGGCATCCATCGTCGGCACGCCGGCATTGGTCGAGGGAGACGCCAACTGAGCAATCATCTCGGCAGTCACCGCCGCCTGCGTCAGCCCCAAATGCTGATGCCCGAACGCGAGCAGCACCTTGCCTTCACAAACCTGGTCGATGACCGGCAGCGAGTCCGGCAGCGACGGACGAAAGCCCATCCACGGTGTCGCGTCTTCAGCGTTCAAATCATGGCGGAACAAACCTTTGCTCAAACGGTGCAGTTGCCAGGCGCGCTCCATGAACGGCGGGCGCTGCAGGCCGGCGAACTCCACCGTACCGGCCAAGCGCAGGCCGCCGGCCATTGGCGTCATGATGAACTTGCGCTCCAGCGACGTGACGGCGAACGGCAGGCGCCCTTGCTCATGCGGCAACATCAGGTGATAGCCGCGTTCGGTGTCCAGCGGCACGCGTTTACCGGTCAGTGCAGTGGTGAGCTTCGCCGAATGCGCGCCACAGGCGATCAGCACCTGCCGCGCGGTGAAACGTCCCTGATCGGTGAGCAACGACACGCCATGCGCCTGCAACTGGCCGCCCTGAACTTCCTGCCGGAAAAACTGCACGCCGGCCGATTTGGCGGCACTCACCAGTTCACACACCACCTGATACGGGTCGAGAAAATGCCCGGTGCGCGGGTAGAACAATCCGCCTTGAATCTGTTCGCTGAGCTGCGGCGCGCTTTCTCGCACGGCGCTGGCCGACCAGAAATCCACCGGCACCTGTTGCTGACGCATGCGCGCCTGCAAGGCTTCGACGGCTTGTCGCGATTCGGCGCGCTCGAACACCAGCAGCGAGCCGTCCTCCTTGAGCAGGTCAGGGCGGGCGATGCTGTGCAGCAGGCGCTGCCACGCGTCGAGGCTGCTTTCGTTAAGCGCGCGCAAACCGGCCACGGTGCGCTGAAACGGCGCCGGGCGCAGGTTCAGCAGCAGGCGGCTGAACCACGGCACGGCGCGTGGCAGGTACTTCCAGTCCAGGCGCAGCGGCCCCATCGGGTCCATCAGCATCGCCGGCAGGCGCTTGAGGATCGACGCGTCGGCAATCGGAAACACCTGCTCGGTGGCCAGGTGCCCGGCGTTGCCGAACGAGGCGCCATGACCGGGCGGTTGCTTGTCGATGACCACCACCCGTTTACCCTGACGTGCCAGTTGCAGGGCGCAGGTGACACCGATGATGCCGGCGCCGATCACCGCGATATCGGCGTTGTCCGCTGTGAGGTTGTCGGGCATGTTCAGGCTTCCCTCTGGCCGTCGAGCAAGCGTCGTAGCTGCAGCGGATTTGCCTGTTTCAGCGGCGGCGGCAGCAGGCTGTCGGGGAAATCCTGATAACACACCGGCCGCAGGAAACGCAGGATCGCCGCCGTGCCGACCGAGGTGCTGCGCGAGTCCGACGTGGCCGGGAACGGCCCGCCATGCACCATCGCATCGCACACTTCGACCCCGGTCGGCCAGCCGTTGACCAGCAGACGTCCAGCCTTGCGTTCCAGTGTCGGCAACAAGGCCCGGGCGCGATCCAGATCGGCGTCATCCAGCAGCAGGGTGGCGGTCAACTGGCCTTCGAGGTGTTCGCAGACCTGACGGATTTCATCGTCGTTGGCGCACTGTACGATCAGCGACGCGGCGCCGAAGATTTCACCTTGCAGGCGTGCGTCAGCGAGGAAGTCCTGCGCCTGAGTGACGAACAATTGCGCCTGGCACTGGTTCGGGCCTTCAGTCGCGAGACCGATGGCCACGCGTTGCGCTTGCGGATGTTCGGCCAGCGCGGCGACGGCGCTTGCATAGGCGCGGAAAATCCCCGGCGTGAGCATGGTCTGCGCCGGGCTACGCTGGACCCCTTCGGCGGCGGTGGCGATGAAACTGTCCAGCGCCGTCCCCTGGCGAGCGATGACCAGCCCGGGATTGGTGCAGAACTGCCCGGCGCCCTGAGTCAGCGAGGCGACAAAACCCTGCGCCAACGCCTCACCGCGAGCGGCAAGCGCTGCGGGAAACAGCAGCACCGGATTGATCGAACTCATTTCCGCATACACCGGGATCGGCTCCGGCCGTGCCTGCGCCGCTTGGCTCAGGGCGAGGCCGCCGCTGCGCGAGCCGGTGAAGCCCACGGCCTTGATGCGCCAATCGCTGACCAACGCAATGCCCACTTCATTGCCGGAGCCGAACAGCAGCGAAAACACGCCTTCAGGCAAACCGCATTTTTTCACTGCGCGAGTCAGCGCCTGGCCGACCAGTTCACCGGTGCCGGGATGCGCGCTGTGCGCCTTGACGATCACCGGGCAACCGGCGGCCAGTGCAGACGCGGTGTCGCCGCCCGACACGGAGAACGCCAGCGGAAAGTTGCTGGCGCCGAACACCGCCACTGGCCCCAGCGCGATCTGCCGCTGGCGCAGATCCGCACGCGCAGCGGGTTGGCGCTCAGGCTGAGCGTGATCGATGCGCACATCCAGCCATTCGCCGGCCCTCACGGTGCGGGCGAAGGTGCGCAATTGCCCGCAGGTGCGCCCGCGTTCGCCTTGAATCCGTGCGCGTGGCAGGCCGCTTTCGGCCACCGCACGATCAATCAGTGCATCGCCAAGGGCTTCGATCTCATTGGCGATGGTTTCGAGAAAATCGGCGCGAGCCTCTAGGGACGTCTCGCGATAACGATCAAACGCTTGCCACGCCAGTGCGCAGGCCTGTTCGACATGCTCGCTGCTGCCCCCGGCGTAGGCCGGTTGCAGCACCGCGTCGGTGGCGGGATTGATCGCATGGATCGCTTCACGGCTGCCGGCAATGGCTTGGCCGCCGATCAGCATGTGGCCTGTCAGAGTCATGACGCTTCCTTTATAAAAGAGGTGAAGCCCCGGTATCACACCGGGGCAGGGGCTGCGGTCAGACGAGGTTCTGTTCGGCGGACCAGTTTTTGTACCACTGGCGGAACAGCGCGTACTGGGTCTCGGCGTAACGACGCTGGGCATCGCTGAGGGCGTCGGTTTCGTTGAAGTGCAGGGCGTATTCGCGGTCGCCGTTGAGCACCATCAGATGCTTGTAATACAGCACCAGGTCGCAGCCTTCGTCGAACGACGACAGCACCGCCAGCGCCGCTTCCAGTTCGCGAGCAAGACGTCGGGCCTTGGCGTCGCCCTTGGCCGCTTGCTTGCTCAGCGCCACCAGTTGCAGCACTTCGCGGGGCAGGGCGTTGCCGATACCGGTGATCGCGCCGGTGGCGTTGCAGTTGACGAAACCGTGCACCACTTGGGTATCGACACCGACCATCAGGGTCACGGCATCGTCCTGCGAGGTGATGTTTTCGGCGGCGTAGCGCAAGTCGGCGCCACCGCCGAACTCCTTGAAGCCGATCAGGTTCGGGTGTTCACGGCGCAGTTCGAAGAACAGGTCGGCGCGGGTGGCGAAGCCGTAGTAGGGACTGTTGTAGATCACCGCCGGCAGGTTCGGCGCGGCGTTGAGGATCGCGGCGAAGTGGGCTTTTTGCGCGGTGGCCGAAGCACCACGGGACAAGACACGCGGAATCACCATCAGGCCATGGGCGCCGACTTTCGCGGCATGTGCAGCGTGGGACACCGCTTCACGGCTGTTGACCGCGCCAGTGCCGACGATGATCGGTACGCCGGCGGCCACCAGACGCGCTACGCCTTCCTGACGCTCGGCCTCGGTCAGCAGCGGCCAGTCGCCCATCGAGCCGCAGTAAACCACCGCGCTCATGCCGATATCGATCAGCTCGCGACCCTTGGCCACCAGTGCGTCGAAGTCAGGTTTGCGCGCGGCGGTGCACGGAGTCATCAGCGCGGGAATGCAGCCAGTGAAGATGTTATCGCTCATTGTTGTAGCTCCTCGGGACACTCATTCAGATCGGTAGAAAGCGGGGCACTCAGATGCCCCAGGCGAAAGGATCCTGCTCGTCGATCAGCAGGGTGGCGTCGGCGCTCATGTAGGCGCGGCCGGTAATGAATGGGCGCACGCGCTCGCCGTGCCATTCGAAGCGGCCTTCGAACTGGCTGCCGGTGATGCTCGCTTGCGTCCAGACCTGGCCTTCGGCGAGTTTGCCGTCAGCGGCCAGGCAGGCGAGTTTGGCGCTGGTGCCGGTGCCGCAGGGCGAGCGGTCGTAGGCTTTTCCGGGGCACATGACGAAGTTGCGGCTGTCGGCGTGGGCGTCGTCGGCAAACAGTTCGACGTGGTCGATCAGCGCGCCGTCCTCGCCGTGGATGCCATGGGCTTCGAGGGCCTTGAGCATCGCCCAGGTGTAATCGGTGAGGGCTTCGACGTTGCTCATCTGCAGGTTCTGGCCGTGTTCGGAAACCAGGAAAAACCAGTTGCCGCCCCAGGCGATATCGCCGAACACGCAACCGTAGCCGGGCACGTCCACCGGCACCTGTTTGCGGTAGCGCCAGGCGGGGACGTTGCCCAGGGTCACCGCGCCGTCCTCGTGCAGGGTGGCGCTGACCGGGCCGACCGGGGTATCGATCTTGTGCACGCCCGGTTCGATCTGTCCCAGGTAATGCAGCGAGTTGACCAGGCCGATGGTGCCGTGGCCGCACATGCCGAGGTAGCCGGCGTTGTTGAAGAAGATCACCCCGCAAGTGGCATCCGGCGAGACCGGCGCGCAGTACAGCGCGCCGACCAGCACGTCGTTGCCACGCGGTTCGAGCAGGCAGGCGCGGCGCCATTGATCGTGGCCTTCGCGCAAGGCATCGCGCTTCTCGGCGATGCTGTTGCCGGGCAGCTCGGGGAAGCCTTTCATCACCAGACGTGTGGGTTCGCCGCCGGTATGGGAATCGATGATGTGCAGTCGTTTCATGGGTTCGTCCCTTGAGTGAAAGTCAGGCGTGAGCCGGGCGTTGGCCCGTTGCCGAATGGGTGGAGGACTCAGCGGCTTCGCTTTCGTCGTCCTCGTTTTCCAGACGAATCAGGCGTGCCGGCACGCCGGTGGCGGCTCCCCAGTAGTAGATGCCCAGCGCGCAGACCGCGACGATCACCGTGTCGAACGGATGACTGAGCACGCCGATACCACCGAAACTGCCGAGCTTGGAGAGGACGATGGTCACGGCGTAGAAGCCGATCAGCCACGCCGACGAGCGCACTTGCTGGCCGAGGTTGAGGTGCGCGGTCGGCACCATGCGCCCGCACAGCAGGTAGATGACAAACATCAGGATTTGCAGGCCGAGCAACCACGACACGGTGCCCCAGCCCGACCAGTAGACGATCAGCGCGGCGATGATGAACGACAGCGGCCCGAGGACGCTCATGCCCTTGACCCGGAACGGACGCGGCATGTCCGGCGCGTTGCGGCGCAGTGCGGCCACCGTCACCGGAGCCACCGCATAGCTCAATACCAGCGCGGCAGAGACAACGTTGATCAGCGCTTCCCAAGACGGGAACGGCAGGGTCCAGAACACCGACAGGCCAAAGGTCAGCCACAGCGCCGGGCGCGGGATGCCGGATTTTTCGTCGATGCGGGTGAAAATCTTGAAGAAGGTCCCGGTCTGCGCCCAGCCATAGATCACCCGTGGCGTGGCGTTCATGTAGATGTTGCCGCAGCCGCTGGGCGAGATCACCGCATCGGCCACCACCAGATACGCCAGCCAGCCGACACCCAGTGCCAGAGCGATGTCGCGGTACGGCAGGGCCAGTTCCTTGGCGACGCCGGCCCAGCCATTGGCGAGCATTTCGGTCGGGATGCCGCCGAGGAAAGCGGTTTGCAGCAACACGTAAATCGCGGTGGACAGCAGCACCGACAGGATCAGCGCAATCGGGATCGTGCGTTGCGGGTTCTTCACTTCACTGGCCACGGAAATGATCGGCGTCAGGCCCAGATAAGCGAAGATCACCCCGCCGGCCGACACGGCCATTTCGATGCCGGACAGACCGAACGGCGCAAAGCCATGCACTGCGAAATTCGCTGGTTTGAAGAAGGTGAACAGCACGCCGATCACCAGCAGCGGCACGATGAACTTGAACACGCTGACCAGATTGTTGGCCATGGCGAAGGTCTTCACGCTGCGGTAATTGAGCAGGAAAAACAGGCACAACAACCCGAACTGCACGAACCAGCCGAGCACGGTCGGGTCGCTGGAACCGGCCTTGGTCAATTCGGGAAACCACGCCGCCGCATATTGCCGCGAGGCGACTACTTCGATCGCCACCAGGCTGGAAAACGCGATCAGCGTGATGAAGCCCATCAGGTAACCGAGCAGTGGCCCGTGGGAGTAAACCGGATAACGCACCACACCGCCGGCACGGGGCAGCGCGGCGCCCAATTCGCAGTAGACGATGCCCAGCAGCAATACGGCGAAACCACCGAGCAGCCAGGAAAAGATCCCCGCCGGACCGGCGATGGCGGACACGTGACTGGCCGCGAACAACCAGCCCGAACCGAAGATCGCCCCCAGTCCGATGAACGTGAGGTCTATCAATGAAAGTTGTTTCTTGAACTTGCCTTGGCCTGTCATAGCGTCGCCTTCTTGTTGGTTGTTGGAGGGGCGTGCAGTGGCGCTACAGTGAACTCATCGGGCGATGGGCGATTGATGTTTTTTGCCGGTGACGATGACGAAATCAGCACAGTGGCCAAAGGCAAAGGCCCGGCTCGACAGGCTGTCAGCCATGGGGCAATCTGCGTGCAAGTGATAAAACCGAGTGGGGAGTGAGAGGCATGCCGCAGAACGCATTTGCGATCCTGAACCAGCACAACGAAGCGAGCCGACCGCAAAGCCTCGACGATCTGCTCGCCAGCATGGCGCTGCTGTTGCCGATGCTCGACGTGATTCCCAACGCGGCGATCTTCATCAAGGATCTGCAGGCGCGCTATGTCATGGCCAACCAGACGCTGGTGCAGCGCTGCGGTTTGAAAGACCTGCGACCGTTACTGGGCAAGACCAGCGCCGAGGTGTTTCCGGCGCAATTGGGCCCGGGCTACACCGAGCAGGATCGGCGCGTACTGGAAGAGGGATTTGTGCTAGAGGATCAGCTGGAGTTGCATCTGTACGGCAGCCGCGAACCGGGCTGGTGCCTGACCCACAAGCGTCCGCTGTACAACCGGGATAATCGGATCATTGGCCTGGCGGGAATTTCCGTCGACCTGCAAACCGCCAGCGAAACCCATCCGGCGTATCAGCGACTGGCGGCGGTGGACGAGTACATCCGGGCGAACTTCAATCAGCGCGTCAGCCTGAGCGAACTGACGCGCATCGCCGGGATTTCAGTGGCGCAACTGGAGCGTTACTGCAAGCGCGTGTTCCACCTGACGCCGCGGCAGATGATCCAGAAAGTCCGTCTTGAGCATGCGCATCGCTTGTTGCACGGCGACTTGCCGATCACCGAAGTGGCGCTGCAGTGCGGTTATACCGACCACAGCGCGTTCACCCGGCAGTTCAAGGCTTCCACCGGATTCACCCCGCGCCAGTATCGCTTGGCGACAGCGCCCTGAGGCTTGCCCGTCAGGCCTTGACCCAACGCTGCCGGCTCCAGGCACTCAGCGAATCCACGCCCAGCACCAGAATCAGCATCGCCAGAATCACCGTGCTCGCCTGCGCTTCCTGAAACAGGCTGAGGCTGACATACAACATCTGCCCCAAACCGCCGGCACCGACAAAGCCCAGCACGCTGGCCATGCGAATGTTGTTTTCCCAGCGATACAGGCAATACGCGAGCAATTGCGGGGCAAGGTTGGGCAGGGTGCCGTAGCAGAACGCGAGCACCGGGTTGCCACCCTGCAAGCGGATCGCTTCGGCCGGTTCCGGCGGGGTATTTTCCAGCGCTTCGGCGAACAACCGGCCGAGCACGCCGGTGGTGTGCAGGGCCAGCGCCAGGGTGCCGGCATTCGGGCCGAGGCCGGCGGCGAGCACCATCAGCGCCGCCCACACCAGTTCCGGAATCGCTCGCAGACCGTTAAGCAGCAGGCGCGAAGCACTTTGCAGTGGCCAGCCGAAACGTCCGGCGGCGGGCAGCGCGAGGAGGATGCCGAACACCGCTGCGAGCAGGGTGCCAAGGGCCGACATGGCCAGGGTTTCCAGCGCGCCCTTGAGGATCGCCTGCAAATGCGTGGCGCTCAGGTCCGGGCTGAGAAAGCGCTGCGCGTAGGCACCCATCTGCTTGAGGCTGGTGGCGCTGCCGAGTTCACCGAGGTCGAGTTCGAGGTAACCGAACGAGGCGATAACCGCGACGCCAATCGCGACGATCAGCAACAGATTGATCAGGCGATTCATGTCAGCCTCCAGCGCAGCAGGCGGCTGAGTTGGTCGGCGCCGAGCACCAGAATCAAGAAAGTCAGCAACATGCTCGCCACTTCACCGCTGGCGAACATGCGCAGCGACAGATCGATCTGCTGGCCGAGGCCACCGGCGCCGACAAACCCCATCACCACCGAGGCACGAATCGCGCACTCCCAGCGATACACCGTGTACGACAGCAGCTCCGCCGCGACATTCGGCAGAATCCCATAGGCGAAACCGGCGAGCCGTCCGCTGCCGGCCTGCATCAAGGCATGCGCCGGGCGTTGGTCGGTGGATTCGAAAATTTCCGCGTAGACCTTCCCGAGCATGCCGCTGTAGGTGATCGCGATCGCCAGCACACCGGCCGCCGGGCCGAGGCCCACAGCGCGCACAAACAGCAGCGCCCAGACGATCTCTGGCACGCTGCGCAAGAAGATCAGCAGCCCGCGTACCGGCCAGCGCAGCAAGCGCCCGAGCCGACTGGGAATGCCGCTCCGGGATGCCGCCGACAACGACAGCGCGCGGCTGGCAATCAGGCTGGCCGGCACCGCCAGCAGCAACGCCAACGCCATGCCGGCGGTGGCGATGGCCAGGGTTTGCAGGGTCGCCTTGAGCAGCAACTGGAGAAAGTCGTGGTCATGCGCCGGTGGCCAGAACCCGGAGATGAAACGGCCCATTTCAGTCTGGCTGTCGCTGTGCAGCAGCACGCCAAGGTCCAGTTCGCTGAGCTGGATGCCCGGCCACAGCAGGGCAAGTGCCAGCAGGGTCAGCAGCAGTCGCGGCGCGGCGGCCGGGTCGCGTGAATCGGCCCTCAGCATCGCGGGATCTGCACAATCAGCGGCGCAGTGGGCGTCGTCGGGCTTTGCAATTGCTCGTTGGCGTACAGCGTATCGAGCATCTCGCGGCTGACCTGTCCGGCAGGGCTGTCGAACAGGATCTGGCCGTCGCGTAAACCGATGATGCGCGGAAAGTGCGCCAGCGCCAGTTCCACTGCATGCAGGCTCGCCACCAGCGTGACGTTATGCGCCCGCGCGTGCTGCGAGAGGATCGACAGGGTGTGCCCGGCCAGCACCGGGTCCATCGCCGACACCGGTTCGTCCGCCAGCAGAATCTCCGGTGCCTGATACAGCACCCGGGCAATGCCCACGCGCTGCAATTGGCCGCCGGACAATTGCTGGCAGTAAGCGAAGAGTTTGTCGCCCAGATCCAGGCGGGCGAGGGCCGCACGGGCGCCGGGGATGTCCGTGGGATGCAGCAGATTCAGCAGGCTCTTGCCCAAACTCCACTGGCCGAGTTTACCGGCCAGCACCGCCGTTACCACGCGCTGGCGCGGTGGCAGCGGTGGGGCCTGATGCACCAGGCCGATGCGCGCACGCAGGCGTTGCCGTTGATGGGCGGATAGGTGCCAGGGACGCTCGCCCAGCACCTCGATTTCGCCGCTGCTGGGGCGCAACGCGGTGGCCAGCAAGTTCAGCAGACTGGATTTTCCGGCGCCGGACGGGCCGATGATCGCCACCTGTTCGCCCGCGCCAATCTGCAGGTCGACGCCGCGTAGCGCATCGACCCCGTTGGCGTGGTGCAGGCGGGCGTGTTTGAGGCTCAGGGTCATTTCAACAGATCGGCAGCGCGAGCGGCTTCCTCGA
This sequence comes from Pseudomonas sp. MWU318, assembly GCF_016756945.1. Lineage (NCBI taxonomy): Bacteria > Pseudomonadati > Pseudomonadota > Gammaproteobacteria > Pseudomonadales > Pseudomonadaceae > Pseudomonas > Pseudomonas sp. MWU318. The sequence continues at coordinate 22,694 of NZ_JAESJL010000017.1, read as the reverse complement.
TACCCTTGTAGTTTTCGGGCTTGGTGTCGATGAAGCGGCTGGCCGCCTGCAGATCAAGAATCTTCTTTTGCTCGGGGTTGGCCGGGTCGAGGTCAAGGAAAGCTTTCTTGATCTTCGCCGCCAGCGCCGGGTCGAGGGTGCCACGCACGGTCCAGTTGTAATCGAAGTAGGCCGGGGTGGTGGCGAACACGTGGACCTTGCTGGTGTCGACCTTGCCGGCGTCTACCAGTTTCTGCCAGACGCTGGCGTTCAGCACACCGGCATCGACCTTGCCCGTCTGAACCCAAGCCACGGTGGCGTCGTGCGCGCCAGAGTAGGCAACGCGGCTGAAATAGGCTTCCGGTTTGATGTTGTCGTTCTTCAGCATGAAGTAACGCGGCATCAGGCTGCCGGACGTCGACGATACGGAGCCGAAAGCAAAGGTCTTGCCCTTGAGGTCGGCCAGGCTCTTCACGTTCGGGTCGGCGCTGATGAATTTGCTGGTGAACTGCGCATCCTGCTCGCGCTGCACCAGCGGGATCACCGGGGTGGTGGCGTCGGTCTTCAGGCGTGCCTGAACAAAGGTGAAACCGCCCAGCCAGGCCATGTCGAGACGGTCGGTCGCCAGCGCTTCAACCACCGCCGGATAGTCCGCCACGGGTACGAACTGCACCTTCATGCCCAACTGCTGCTCCAGGTACGCACCCAGCGGCTCGAACTTGCGCAGCAATTCGGTCGGGGCTTCGTCGGGGATCGCGCTGACCCGCAACACATCGGCGGCATGCGCCACCAGAGCAGAAAAAGACAGGGCCAGACCAGCAGTCAGTGCCAGGGTTCGTTTGAGCATGGAAATCTCCGTTTCATGAGCGTCGCATTCTAAGCGCCGCCGGGCGCGGTGTCGCGCGCGGGCGCTCAATCAGGTTAGACGAAACGGCGAGGTTATACGCAGCCGGTAGGTTACTCCACGTTTCATTCCAGTGGCTTGCGCGGATCAGTAGTCTCTGCCGTTGTGATCACGAAAAACCCTGTAGGAGCTGTCGAGTGAAACGAGGCTGCGATCTTTGCGTTTCGATTGAAGATCAAAAGATCGCAGCGTGCCGCAGCTCCTACAGGCTGGCGACACAGGACCGCTCACTGCCGCTGTGACCCCGCAAAACCCTGTAGGAGCTGTCGAGTGAAACGAGGCTGCGATCTTTGCGTTTCGATTGACGATCAAAAGATCGCAGCATGCCGCAGCACCTACACGGGGATTTTGGCAATCACCTTGATCTCGAACTGAAATCCGGCCAGCCAGGTCACGCCGACCGCAGTAATCGTCGGATACGGTGCGCTGCCCCAGAACTCCGGCACCACTTCCCAGATGGTTTCGAAGGTCGATTGCGGATCGATCATGAACACCGTGACGTCCACCGCGTCGGCGAAGCTGCAACCGGCGGCATCTAGAATTGCATTGAGGTTGTTGAAGGCCAGGCGCACCTGGTCCTGCAGATCCGGCTCGGGCGAACCATCTTCACGGCTGCCGACTTGCCCCGAGACGAACAGAAAACCGTTGGAACGAATCGCCGGCGAATAACGATGGCGCTCGTAAAGCGCATGGCGGGCTGGCGGGAAAACGACGTCGCGCTGGGTCATGGATGTCTCCATCATTGTTTGGTGGTTGTTGATGGAGTGACTGTAGGGACTTGCGCAGTGGTGATAAACGCGCAACCTTGGCGTTCACTGTTTGCAGATTCCAAACAATCCGAGGGCGCAAAGTGGACCGTTTCGATGCAATGCAGGCGTTCGCCCGGGTGGTTGAGGCGGGCAGTTTCACCAAGGCTGCCGAGACCTTGCACATGAGCAAGACTACGGTGACCCAACTCATCCAGCAGATGGAAGCACGGCTGCGGGTCAGGTTGCTCAATCGCACCACACGCAAGGTCAACGTCACTGCCGATGGCGCGATCTATTACGAGCGGGTCATCAAGCTGTTGGCCGATATGGACGACGCCGAAACCAGTCTGTCCGGCGCGTCGGCATTGCCCAGAGGACGCTTGCGCGTAGATGTGCCGAGCCCGCTGGCGAGGCTGATCCTGATGCCGGCATTGCCTGAGTTTCATGCGCGTTATCCGGATATTCAGATCGACATGGGTGTCAGCGACCGCATCGTCGACATCATCGATGAGAACGTTGACTGCGTGGTGCGCGGCGGCGAATTGCTTGATCAGTCACTGATGGCGCGGCGGGTGGCCGACCTTCAGCTCGGGGTCTTCGCCGCGCCGAGTTACCTGGCCCGCGCCGGTACGCCGCAGCATCCACGCGAGCTGGAGGACTCGCATCATCGGGTGGTCGGTTTTCTCTGGGCCCGCACCGGCAAACCCGTGCCTTACGCCTTGCACAATGGCAGCGAACACCTGCAGATCAAGGGCCGCCACGTGCTCGCCGTCGATGACGGCAACGCCTACCTTGCGGCAGGTCTGGCCGGCATGGGCGTGCTGTGGTTGCCCAGGTACATGTCGCACGCGCATCAGGCTCGGGGCGAGTTGGTGCCGCTGTTCGAGGACTGGCAACTCGAGCCGATGCCGCTCTATGTGGCGTACCCGCCGAACCGGCATGTGAGCCTGAAACTGCGGGTGTTCATTGACTGGATCGTGGAGCTGATGGCTCAGCATGCGCCGGTCATTGAGCAGCGAGGTTATTGATCAGCCACTCGCAGAAACTGCGCGCCATCGGATCATTCTCGCTGTCGCGATGGGTCAACAACGCCCAGTTCGGCCCACGAATGGTTTGCTCCACCAAGGGCTGCAACAGCCCGCTTTCCTGCGCATGACGGCTGAGCAACTGGCTGACCAGCGCAATGCCAAGCCCTCCCGCAGCGGCATCGAGCAACAGGCCCGGATCGGAAAAATTCAGCCCCTGATCCTGCTGTCCGACATCGACGCCGGCCTCCACCGCCCAGTGGCTCCAGTCCATTTCCCGTTCGCCGTGCAGGGTCGTGCGTTGCGCGGCAGGTTGCGCCAACACGCTGGGATGACACGCCGGAAACAGGCGGTCGGCATGCAGCACCTTGAAGTTGCATTCAGCCTGGGAGCTGATGTCGTCGCGCACCGCCAGATCGATGGTTTGCGTGGCCATGTCCGGTACTTCATCGGTGCTGAAAATCCACAAATCGACTTGCGGATGCTGGCGCCGAAAATCCGCCAGACGCGGCAGCAACCAGTGCCGGGCGAACGCCGGCGTGGTGTTGAGCACCAGTTGATTGGGTTTCTGATATTGGCCCAGCCGGCGGATGCCGACCGCCAGTTGCTGGAGCATCGCCTGCGTGGTGCTGAGCAGATCGTGGCCGGCATCGGTCAGCGACACGCTGCGACCGCTGCGAAAGAACAGCGGTTGTTCGAGATACGCCTCAAGGCTGCGGATCTGCTGGCTGATCGCCGATTGGGTGAGGCTCAGCTCATCGGCGGCCTTGTGAAAACTGCCGAGGCGCGCAGCCGCTTCGAAGCCGCGCAGGGAGCTGAGCGGCGGCCAGTGCTTGAGCATATCGATAAGTTCCTCTAATCAGTTGTGCGCTAAATCCATCGTTTGTTGCTGCGATTTCAGCGCCGTAGCATTCACCTCACGCCGAATCACGGCAATTTCCATTGAACACAATGGCTTAATCGAGAGGTGCTTGTCATGCCGCGCAACGAGAATAACAACAACGCTTGGATAATGCCTGCCGAATGGGTGACGCACGCGGCGACGTGGATGGTCTGGCCGCATAACCAGGCGCTGTGGGAGTCGGGCTGGCGCGTGACATTGCCACAGGTGCAAGAGGACTTCGCTCGGGTCGCCAACGCCATCGCGCGATTCGAGCCGGTGAAAATGGTCGTTGATCCCTCGGCGGTAGCGAGCGCCAAAGCCCTGTGCGGGCCGAACATCGAGCTGATCCCGCTGGCGGTCAACGACAGCTGGTGCCGCGACTCTGGCCCGAGCTTTGTCTGCCACCCGCAACAAGGGCTGGCCGGTGTCAGCTGGCGCTTCAATGCCTGGGGCGGCAAGTCGGCGCATGAGCTGGACGAAAGCCTCGCGCGGCGCGCACTCAATCATCTGGGGCTGGAATGCTTCGGCACGCCGTTGAGCAACGAGGGCGGGGCGATTCATGTCGACGGCGAGGGCACGCTGATCACCACCGAGTCGGTGCTGCTCAACCCCAATCGCAACCCGGGCATTGGCAAGGCCGAAATGGAGGAGATTTTCAGCCGTTTGCTCGGCGTGAAGAAAACCATCTGGCTGCCGGGCGACCCGGACTACGTCACCGGCGACATGACTGACGGTCACGTTGATGGCGTATGCGCCTTCGCCCGTCCCGGCGTGTTGCTGGTGGATGCGACCCACGACCAAAGCTCGGTGTACGCCGAAGTGGTCCGCGAAAACCGTCGTGCGCTGGAGTTGGCGACCGACGCCCAAGGCCGCCGGTTCGAGTTGATCGAACTGTTCGAAGCCAGCGAAGCGGTGGACAGCGACGCCGAAGTGTTCTGCGCCTCGTACACCAATTTCTACATCGCCAACGGCGCGATCATCATGCCGGCCTACGGCATCGAGGCCGACGAGGTGGCGGCCAAAGTGCTGGCGCAGGCGTTCCCCGGACGCGAAGTGGTGCCGGTGCGCATCAATCATCTGGCCCATGGCGGCGGAGGGGTGCATTGCATCACCCAGCAGCAACCCGCCTGGCCAGTGGAGGGTTGAGCGATGAGCCATCTGACCATCGCCACCACCCAGATGTCGTGCACCTGGGATCTGCCGCGCAACCTCGATCAGGCCGAGCAACTGGTCCGCGACGCGGCCGCGAAGGGCGCGCAGGTGATCCTGTTGCAGGAGCTGTTCGCCACGCCATATTTCTGCATCGAACAGAGCCACAAACATCTGGCGCTGGCCGAGGAGTATCGCGACAGCCGTGTGCTGCAGCGTTTCGCCGCGCTGGCCAAAGAGCTGGGCGTGGTGCTGCCGCTGAGCTGGTTCGAGAGGGCCGGCAATGCCTACTTCAATTCGTTGAGCGTGGCCGATGCCGACGGGCGCCTGTCGGGGGTGTACCGCAAAACCCACATTCCCAACGCCATCGGCTATCAGGAGAAGGAATATTTCAGCCCCGGCGATAGCGGTTTCCGCGTCTGGGACACCGCGTTCGGTCGCCTCGGGGGGGGTATCTGTTGGGATCAGTGGTTTCCCGAAACCGCGCGTTGCCTGGCGTTGATGGGCGCTGAAGTGTTGCTGTTCCCCACGGCCATTGGCTCCGAGCCGGGATGCACGGCGCTGGATTCCCGCGATCACTGGCAGATGACCATGCGCGGTCATGCTGCCGCCAATCTGCTGCCAGTGGTGGCGGCGAACCGGGTCGGGCGAGAGGTAGCGACCACTGATCCATCGCTGCAAATGCGCTTCTACGGCTCGTCGTTCATCAGCGATCACAAGGGCCAGTTGCTCGCCGAAGCCGACCGCGACAGCAGCGGCGTATGGGTGCACAGCCTCGATCTCGACACGATGCGCGAAGAGCGCTTGAGTTGGGGCATCTACCGCGACCGGCGGCCGGACATGTACGGCGCGCTGCTCAGTCAGGACGGCCGCAATCTTCATGCACGCTGGAACGCTCAAGGGGTTTGATATGGCTAAGCATCACAAACGACTGCTCGGCGTTCTGGGCCTGGCGCTGACCTGCGTGATTCCGTCGCTGCATGCCGAGGACAAGACCCTGCGGCTATACAACTGGGCCGATTACTTTGCCGAAGACACGCTGAGCCGCTTCACCGCCGAAACCGGGATCAAGGTGATTTACGACGTCATGGACGGCAGTGAAACCCTCGAAGCGAAGATGCTCTCTGGCGGCAGCGGCTATGACCTGATCTTCCCCGGCGACACTGTGGCCGAGCGCCTGATGCGCGCCGGCAGCCTGTTGCCGCTGGATCAATCGAAGCTGACGGCGCTGGCCGACATCGAACCCGGTTTGCAGAAATTGCGCAGCCATTACGAACACTCCAGCCAGGCCACCGTGCCCTACACCTGGGGCACCATCGGCCTGACGTACAACGCGGCGCAGATCCAGCAGCGCATGGCCGACGCACCGGTCAACAGCCTGGACATGCTGTTCAAACCGGAGCTGGCGGCGAAGTTTGCCGACTGTGGCATTTCGCTGATCGACTCGCCGGATGAAGTGCTGGCGGTGGTGCTCAATTATCTGGGCCGCGATCCGCGCAGCGCGAAACCGGCGGATCTGGCGGCGGCCAGTGAGGTGCTGATGAAGTTGCGGCCTTATGTGCGCAAGTTCCAGTCGCAACCGGTGACCGATCTGGTCAACGGCAACCTGTGCCTGTCGCTGGGTTACAGCGGCGACATGACCCAGGCCCAGCGCACCTCGGACAGCGCTGGCAAGACCACGAAATTTGAGTACCGCATCCCCCGCGAAGGCACCACGGTATGGATGGACACCATGGCGATTCCGGTCGATGCGAAACACCCGGAGTACGCCTACGCGTTCATCAATTTCGTGATGCGCCCGCAGAACATGGCCGCAATCAGTAACTTCACCGGTTACCCGACTTCCAACGCCAAGGCGCGGGCCGGCGTCGATGCCGCGATGCGCAATAACCCGGACATCTACCTCGACGAGGCGACCTATGCTCGATTGATCCCGGGCAAGGACATCCCCCAGGCCGACATGCGCGCACGGATGCGCACCTGGACCAAATTCAAAACCGCCACCCACCCATGATTCAACGGCCGGCGCCCGGTCGCCGGCCCTTTTCAGGAAAACCAGAGATGTCGACGCGTCGTGAATTCATCAAACAGGTATCGGTCGCTGCAGGTGTCGGTGCTGCGTTCGTGGGGCTGGGCCTGGCACCCGGCAGACTTCTGGCGGCCAGTGCGGGGGATTGGTTCATGCCCGACGAGGGTGACAGGCACGAACGCGCCTTCATTGCTTTCGGCGCACAGGATGCGATCTGGGAAGATTTCACCGCCGATGTGCAGGCAGCACTGGGTCGCATCGCCCGCACCATCGCCCGTTATGAACCGCTCACGGTGTTCTGTCGCAGCGGCGAACGCAGCCTCGCCGAAGAGTATTGCGGCACCCGCAACGTCACCTACGTGACCGCCGCGCTCGACGACATCTGGATGCGCGATATCGGCGCCAATTTTGTCATCGATGACAAAGGCGGGCTTGGCGCGGTGGACTTCAATTTCAACGGTTGGGGCAACAAGCAGCGGCACAGCAAGGATGCGAAAATCGCTGCGCGAGTGGCCGCCGATGCACAGGCGACGTACCTGCGCAGTGAACTGGTGGGCGAGGGGGGTGGCATCGAAGTCGACGGCCACGGTACCGGGATCATGACCGAAAGCAGCTGGATCAACAGCAACCGCAATCCCGGCTGGAGCAAGGCCGATGTCGAGGCCGAACTGAAGGAGCGTCTGGGCCTGCGCAAAATCATCTGGCTGCCGGGGATCAAGGGCAAGGACATCACCGACGCCCACGTTGATTTCTATGCACGGTTCATCAAGCCCGGTGTGGTGATCGCCAACCTCGACAGCGACCCTGAATCCTACGATCACCAGGTCACGCTGGCGCACCTGGAGATTCTCAGGAAAGCCACCGACGCTGATGGTCGCAAACTGCAGATTCACACGATTTCGCCGCCGCTCAAGCCCCGCAAGAGCAAGTTCAACCAGAACAACCCGGATTTCGCCGCCGGTTACATCAACTACTTCGTGATCAACGGCGCGATCATCGCCCCGGAATTCGGCGACAAGGCAGCCGACCAGAAGGCTTACGACCTGCTGTCGAAGCTGTATCCGGAGCGCAAAGTCGAGTTGCTGAACATCGATGCGATCGCTGCCGGTGGCGGCGGGATTCACTGCGTGACCAGTCATCAGCCGCAAGCGTGATTGACTCTTTGGCCCATCGAGCCAACTATCGGCGCATAACAACATGACCGATGGGCCAGACCTTGATCGAACGACGTCAATTCAGCGGAGGCATGAAGGGTAAAAACCTCCGCTATCTGAATGAGCAAGCCGCCGAGACCCGCATCACCCGCACCGGTTTCCTGTTGCTGGAGCACTTTTCACTGCCGGCCTTCACTCAGGCTCTGGACACGATTATCACCGCCAACTTGTTGCGCGCCGGACTGTTCAGCTCGCGCACGTTCGGGCTGGGCGAGGGTGAGGTGATCAGCGATTTGGGGCTGGTGATTCGCCCGGACGCGCGGATTGATATGGCCAGTCTTGCGCAGTTGGATCTGCTAGTGGTGTGCGGCGGCTACCGCACTGAGCTGAAGGCCAGCGAGGAGTTGATCAGCCTGCTGCGCTCGGCGGCGGAGCGCGGTGTCAGTCTGGCCGGTTTGTGGAACGGTGCGTGGTTTCTCGGCCGCGCCGGACTGCTCGATGGTTATCGTTGCGCGATCCACCCGGAACACCGTCCCGCACTCACGGAAATTGCCAAGGCCACCCAGGTCAGCAGTGAACCTTATGTGATCGATCGCGACCGGCTCACGGCATCGAGCCCGTCCGGGGCTTTCCATATGGCGCTGGACTGGATCAAGAGCCTGCACGGCAAGGCGCTGGTCGAAGGCATCGAGGACATTCTGGCGTTCGAGGAGTCGCGGTACCGGCGGATCAAACCGGATGAAAACCTCTGCGTCAGCGCACCGTTGCGCGAGGTGGTCAAACTGATGGATGCCAACCTCGAAGAGCCGTTGGAGATGGAACAACTGGCAGTGTATGCCGGTCGCTCGCGGCGGCAGCTGGAGCGTTTGTTCAAGGAGCAATTGGGCACCACGCCGCAGCGCTATTACCTGGAATTGCGCATCACCGAAGCCCGGCGCCTGTTGCAGCACACCGAGCTGTCGCAGATGGAAGTGCTGGTGGCCTGCGGTTTCGTTTCACCGAGCCATTTCAGCAAATGCTACAGCGCGTTTTTCGGCTATCGACCGTCCAGGGAAAAACGCCTGGTCAAGTAGACCGAGGCGTTTCTGCCTTCGACCTCAGAGGTGATCGGCGTCGATCACTGCCTGAGCAAACGCCTGCGGATCTTCCTGCGGCAGGTTGTGGCCGATGCCGCCGTTGATCAGGCGGAACTGGTACTTGCCGGTGAAATGCTTGGCGTAATCCTCGGGCGCCGGGTGCGGCGCGCCGTTGGCATCGCCCTCGAGGGTGATGGTCGGCACGCTGATGGATGGGGCGCTGGCGAGTTTCTGTTCCAGCGCCGCGTATTGCGGTTCGCCCTGCACCAGGCCCAGACGCCAGCGGTAGTTGAACACGGTGATCGCGACGTGATCGGGGTTCTCCAGAGCCTTGGCGCTGCGGTCGAACGTGGCGTCATCGAAGGCCCATTTCGGTGAGGCGAGCTGCCAGATCAGCTTGGCGAAGTCGTGGGTGTTTTTACGGTAACCGTCCCGGCCACGGTCGGTGGCGAAGTAGAACTGATACCACCACTGCAATTCGGCCTTGGGCGGCAACGGATTTTGCCCGGCAGCCTGATTGCCGATCAGGTAGCCGCTGACCGAGACCAATGCCTTGACCCGTTCCGGCCACAGCGCCGAGACGATGTCTGCCGAGCGCGCGCCCCAGTCGTAACCACCGAGCACCGCTTGCTTGATGTTCAGGGCATCCATGAAGTCGATCACGTCGCTGGCCAGCGCCGCAGGCTGGCCGTTGCGCAGTGTCTGGTCCGAGAGGAAATGCGTGTCGCCATACCCCCGCGCATACGGCATCAGCACCCGATACCCCTTGGCGGCGAGCACCGGCGCGACCTCGTCATAGCTGTGAATGTCGTACGGCCAGCCGTGCAGCAGAATCACTACCGGCCCCTGCGCCGGACCGGTTTCGGCGTAGGCCACATCCAGCAAGCCGGCCTTCACATGCTTGAGCGGGCCGAACGGCGAGGGCGCGGAATAGCTGATGTTGTGGTCGCCGGGTGCCGGCTGCGCGGCGGCGGCCGTTGGCATTTGCGTCGCCGCCAGCGCGCCGAACAGCGCCACGGCGAGGATGTTCGTGCGGTTGAATGCAGCGTTTTTCATGCTGAAGTCTCCTTGGCAAGCCTGTTGGGGGCAGGTGCGGGGTGATCCCTGCAAACCTTGCAGGCATTTGAACGCCGGGACGTATCTGGTCCATGTCGAAAAAGCGCGGTGATTCAAGTTCATGTATCGCCGGGGCATCTGTACACACTGTGATACACAGCCGGTGTGCTTTGTATGGCCGTGTATCCAGCATTGCGCGCGATACACGGCGAGACCAAACCCGGGTTTTTCCACACATCGCCGCTACACCCGGCAGTCACAGTGCAGGCCTTCACACCATGACTGTCGAGAGGGCAATTGCATGCAACGCACACAGATTATGGCCACTGTGGCCGCACTGGTTTCATTCACCGGCCTGGCGCAGGCGGCAGACGCTCAGGCCATGAGCTGGCAGCAGGGCTTGAGCCGTACCGACCTGATTCGTCAGGACCTGGGCGCCGCGGATCGCGAGGTCATACAGGCACGTATCGATTTCGAACCGGGTGTCACCGCGCCGCGGCATGCACATCCGGGCGTCGAAGTGGCGCACGTGCTCAGCGGCACGCTGGAGTATCAACTGGAGGGGCGGCCGGCGGTCACGCTAAAGGCCGGTGACTCGCTGTTCATCCCGGCAGGCGTGGCCCATGTGGCGAAGAACGTCGGCCAGGACCAAGGCGTTGAACTGGCGACCTATGTGGTGAAAAAGGGTCAGCCGCTGTTGGAGCTGAAGCCGTGATCGGGCTTATCTGGCGCGCAGCAACTTGCGGTAATCCACCGGCGAAATCCCGCGGGCCTGACGGAAGGAATGGCTGAAAGAACTGGCCTGCGAGTAACCCAGCATCAGGGCAATGTTCATGATGCTGGTCTCGGTGCGGCGCAGGTAATGGTCGGCCAGTTCCATGCGCATGGTTTCCAGCACCTGATTGAAGTTTTCCCCTTCGGCCGCCAGTTTGCGCTGCAAGGTGCGCGGCGAAATCGCCAGCTGCCGGGCCAGGCTTTTCAAGCTGAAATCGCCGGTCGGCAATTGTTCGGTGAGCAGCGCGCGCAAGCGGTCAGTCACGGAAAATGCCGGGTACGTCAGACACAGCTGCCAGTCGGCTTCCAGCAGCATGTTGCGATGCATGCGCGGGTCGGCGCCCTGGATTCGTGTAGAGAGTGTCGACTCGGCAAACACCAGCGCATTGCAACCGGCCTCGAACTGCACCGGACAGCCAAAGAAGTGTTCATACAGCGCCGGTTCGCCCACCGCCGGATGCATCATCCGCACTTCCAGCATTGGCTGATTGCTCGCGATCAACCAGCGGCCGAACGCGGCCCAGCCAACCATCAGCGCTTCCTGATGCAGGGCGCAGTAAGGCTCCAGCTCACTGATGCGTTGATCTTCGAGGGTCACGCGGCCGTCGCCGATGACGATCCGGGTCTGGCTGGAAGGGCTGTCGTAAACGATCTTGCCGAATCGCAGGATCATGTTCAGCGACTCGCCGAGTGTCGCGCTGGTCATCAGCACATAACCCAGCACGCCATAGGTGCCCGGGCGCACGGCGGCGCCGACCAACAGGCCGAAATGCGGCAGGTTGCTGCTGAGCGCCGCCAGTTCCAGCAAGGCACGCAGTTGGCGCATGGGAATGCGCACGATCGAGTCGGACAACTGCTCGCGTGAGAGTCCGGTCTGCTGCAACAGCCAATCGCCATCGCAGCCATATTGTTCGGCGACATCAAGGACGTGGTTAACGAAGGCAGCGCTGGAAGTGGCGGGTCGCATGGGGGGAGGGGAAGTCCGGTAATCCGGTGATCTTGCTTTTCCGAAAGGTGAAGAAAGCGACGTCGCCAAGGCGCGCGGCGTCAATAGACCCTACATGCGCCCGATTACCGGAATGCCGGTACCGGTGACCGCCGACGCTTGCTCCGAAATCAGAAACATAATGACCGCCGCCAGCTGCGCCGGTGTCACCCAGCGCTGATGCTCGGCGTCGGGCATGGCCTCACGGTTTTGCGGGGTGTCGAGAATGCTCGGCAGCACGGCATTGACCGTGATGCTCATGTCCTTGAGTTCTTCGGCGAGGCTTTCGGTCAGGCGCAGTACGCTGGATTTCGACGCAGCGTAAGCGCCCATCCCCATGCCGGCCTTGGCCGCCATGCTCGCGCCGATATTGACGATGCGCCCGGCCGAGGATTGCAGCAGTAATGGCAGCAGGGCTTTGCTGGCGTTCAATGCGGTTCGAAGGTTCAGCGAATAGAGCCGATCCCAGGCCTCTAGCGCACCGCCCAACAACGGTTCCCACGCATAGCCGCCGGCGCCGTTGACCAGCGCATCGAGGCGACCGAAATAGCGGTTGATCTGGTGGGCGACTGCCTGGCAATCGGCAAGGGAGGTCAGATCGATGCCGGACAGGACCAGCCGATTGTGGGAGCTGGGCAGCGTAATCATCGCCCGATCGATCAGCACCAGATCCGCGCCCTGGGCTGCGGCCATGTCCGCCAGGGTCTCGCCGAGATTCCCCAGGGCGCCGGTAATCGCCACAACGCGCCGTGAGAGTGACTGAGTCATCAAGAGTCCTTTCCTTTTTAAGGGCGCATACTCTAATGATATCGGTGACCCGTGGCATGCTTTTGGATGTCAACTTGTTGCGCAAAAGTGCCAAAATTTTATGCCTGGCAAAACATAGGGAAGGGGTCGTGAAACAGGCGTCAGAAAGTTGGCTTCAGGCGTGTGGCGCCAAGCGGATACTGAAAGCCTGGCGATGGTTTGGTCTGGCATTCTTGTCGTTGTTTCGCCAAGCGCAAATTCTTTCCTGAAGTCTGCAGCACGCTTTTTCGGGACAAGCGGCGCAAATCGGAAGTACGTTTTTTTACGCGACATAATCTGTTGCTGCAGCAAGCCAGTGCTACTTGTATCCTTGCGCGCGACAAGGACACGCGGCTGCAGTCATCGAGTCGGTCGACCCGCCGCAGGAACGGAAACCGGACTTTCCCAAAGGTAGTAATGTGAAGCGTGATACCCGCCTGGTTGTGCTTTTGTTGTTGGTGATCGGTTGTTCCCTCGGGTCACTGACGGTGTGGAAAGTATTGGCCTCTCGAGAGCGCGCACTGGAGGAAGTCAACGTTCATGGCTTGAACCTGACCCAGGCGCTGGCGACTTATTCCGAAGGGATCGTTCGCCAGAGTTCGTTGCTCTTGCTCGGGATCGTCGAACGTTTGGAAACCGAAGGCAGTGGCCCCGCGCAGATCCAGCGTCTGAGCGCACTGGTCAATCGTCAGGAACCGCTGATGCCGCAGCTCAGCGGCATCACCATCTACGACAACCAGGGCCGTTGGCTGATGTCGTCCAACCGACCGATCCCGGCCGGGGCCAACAGCAGTGATCGCGTCTACTTCACCCATCATCGTGACGACCCGAGCCGCGAGACCTTTATCGGTCCGCCGATCCAGAGCCGCTCCAATCAGGAGTGGGTGATCACCGTCAGTCGCCGTTTCAATGATGCGCACGGCGAGTTTGCCGGTGTGGTGGCGGTGACCCTGGGAATCGAAAACTTCCTGCGTCTGTTCGGCAAGATCGATGTGGGCCAGGAGGGCGCTATCGGCTTGTCCTATACCGACGGTACGTTGCTGGTGCGCTATCCGTTCCGCGAGCAGGACATGGGCCGCAATTTTTCCAAGTCGCCCATCTATGCGAAGTATCTGGTCGATCGATCGGTCGGTACCGCGTCGTTTACCTCCAGCCTCGATGGCGTCGAGCGGCTCTACGCCTTCCGCAAGAGTGACCGGCTGCCGCTGATCACCACCGTCGCGCTCGGCAAGCGCGAAGCCCTTGCTGCGTGGCGCATGGAAGCCTGGCTGTCGGCAGTGGTGGTCGCGGGGTTGCTGGGGCTCACCGGGCTCATCGGCTGGCTCCTGATTCTCGATATTCGCAGGCGTACCAGGGCTGAAGATCAATTGCGCGGGACGCAGCAGCAGTTGCTCTCATCCAATCGGCAGCTTGAGTTACTGGCGATGAAGGACGCCCTGACCGGCCTGGCCAACCGGCGCTGCTTCGATGAGAGCCTCGCCATGGAAGCCCGGCGCGCACAACGTGACGGCACGACACTGGCGTTGCTGATGATCGATATCGACTACTTCAAGCTGTTCAACGACTCATTCGGGCATGTCGCCGGCGATGCCTGCCTGCAGAAGGTCGGCACAATCCTCGAAGATTGTGTACGGCGCCCCTCGGATCTGGTGGCGCGTTACGGCGGCGAGGAGCTGAGCGTGATCATGCCGGCCACCGACAGTGACGGTGCTGCGGTGGTCGCGCAACTGATCCTCGAACGTTTGGAGCAAGCGAACATCGCACACCCGTCCAGCCCATTCGGCCGGCTGAGTGTGAGTATCGGCATCGCTACGGCCTCGGGGGCGCAACTGCAATCCTTGCAAGGGTTGATCGAGGTCGCCGATCAGGCGCTGTATAACGCCAAGACGCTGGGGCGTAACCGGTTTGTGAAGTGATCGGTAGGCCTTAATCCGATAGATCGCCGTCAGGCTGACTTTCATGCCGGGCGGGAACCCGCTGGGTGTCTTTTGATGGCGGACACCCAAACTGGCGACTGAATTGCGACGGGCTTTCGTAGCCCACTCGATAGCAGGCACTCGCCCCATCCAGCCCTTCGCCGAGTACGCAGCCCGCGCTATCTCGGATGATTTGCGCCAGAAAACGGACAAGATCCGCGTCACGGTAGTGTGCCCGGGCGTCGTCGAGTCCGACTGACTGCTTCATTTATCGAGGCCGCAACGAAAACCATCCGTCGCGCCATCAGTCGCCGCCGCTGAACACTCCAGAACCGCAGCCCTCTACCGGCTTACAAGTCACCCGGGGTAATGACCATGAGCGACGTTCGGAAAGAGCAGGCGTTGGCCGCCTGGCGAAAATTGCTGGAAGAGCCGGAGATCCGTATGGACGCCGAGGATCAATACGACGAGTTGCTGAAAATGGCCGATAGCATGGAACAGCAAAGGCTGATTACAGCAACTGAATGGCGCCAGTTGGTGCGCAAGGCCGGGGCGAGGTTCGTCCAGGCCACCGAGGGGCTTTCGGGCGGAACATAAACATTCGCGGGGCAGGGTGCAGAGCGACGGTGTCTCCCTTACCAGGGATAACGCCGTTAATGGGAATCTGTATTAATTGCGAATAATTTTGTATAGCATGCGCGGGAGTTTTTTGGCGGATTCACCCCCTGCATTGGCCTATTCGTAAAGGTTTCCCTCTCCATGCGTCGAACCCTGCTTTCCATTTGTGTGCTGCAAGCATTGTCGCCTGCCTCATGGGCTGATCAAACGGGGGCATCACCCTCAACGCTGGAGCTGGACGCAACCGATGTCATCGGTACTGCGAATTACGAAAGGGCGGACGGCCCGGTGCAGGGTTATCGCGCGACGCGCTCGGCCAGCGCCACGCGCACCGACACCTCGATCCACGAAACTGCGCAATCGATCAGCGTGGTCTCGAAGGATGCGGTCGAAGATCTGGGCGCCACCCGATTGCAGGACGCGCTGGACTACGCCGGCGGCGTGGGGCGGGCGAACAATTTTGGTGGTCAGGGCCTGACCACGTTTACCGTGCGTGGCTTCACCACCGGCGAGTTCTATCGCAACGGTTTTCCGATCAATCGCGGCTATCCGAACATGCCGGATGCCAACACAATCGAACGCCTCGAAGTGCTGCGCGGCCCGGCCACCATGCTCTACGGTCGGGGTGATCCTGGCGGCACCTTCAACGTGGTGTCCAAGCAGCCGTTGCCTGAAAGCAGCGTCACCCTGGGCAGCCAACTCAACGATCAGGGCATGAAACGCGGCACGCTGGACGCTTCCGGCCCGCTCGACGAAGAAGGGCGTCTGGCCTATCGCTTGAACGTTGTGGGCGAGGGCGGCGACACCTTTCGCGATCATGTCGAAACCGAGCGCTACGGCATCGCACCGGTGCTCACCTGGCAGGCAACCGACGCGACCAAGCTGATTTTCGAAGGCGATTTCATGCGCAACAACGCGCCTCTGGATCGCGGCCTTACCCGTTACGCAAAACAGACGGGAACCGCTTCGCGCGACAGTTTTTTCGGCGAAAAAGACGCTGGCAAACTGCATAACGACAACAACATGGCGCAAATGCGTTTCGAGCACATGCTCAATGAAGACTGGACCCTCGGCGGCGGTTTCCAGTGGCTCGACGGTTCGCTCAAGGGCAACGCAATCGAGGCCAATGGCATTGCCGATGACGGCCGCACCCTCGGGCGCAATTTCAACTATCGCAAGCTGGAGTGGACCGACAAGGATACCCAGCTCAACCTGACCGGGCATTTCGATACTGCGGGTTTGCAGCACACGTTGTTCACCGGTATCGAGTACGAGGATTACGACTACAAGTCGATCATCCAGCGCTCCAGCGGCGCTGTCGGTGCGTACCCGATCGACATCTTCGATCCGGTCTACGGGCAGCCGCGCCCGGCACTCACCCGCACGCCGACGCACGACAAGGAAAACCTCAAGACGTATGCCGCGTTCGTGCAGGACCAGGTGGCATTGACCGATAAGCTGAAGGTGCTG
Source organism: Pseudomonas sp. MWU318 (assembly GCF_016756945.1). Taxonomy (NCBI): domain Bacteria; kingdom Pseudomonadati; phylum Pseudomonadota; class Gammaproteobacteria; order Pseudomonadales; family Pseudomonadaceae; genus Pseudomonas; species Pseudomonas sp. MWU318. The sequence continues at coordinate 6,141 of NZ_JAESJL010000017.1, read as the reverse complement.
GCCGGGGCGCGTTTCGAGCGCTTCGAACATGACTACGAAACATACGTGCCCGGTGGCAAGAGCTGGCAGGCCAGTGACAACGCGGTGACTCCGCGCATCGGCGTGACCTATGACCTGACCGAGACATTGGCGATCTATGCCGACACGGCGCGCTCCTTCAAGCCGAACACCGGCGCCAGTCGCCAGGGCGGAGGGTTCGAGCCAGAGAAGGGCAAGTCCTATGAAATGGGACTCAAGTGGGAAGCGCTGGATCAGCAGTTGAGCGTCGACGCGGCGATCTATCAGATCGAAAAACGTAACGTGCTGACCACCGACCCGGTTGACTCGACCTTCAGCGTTGCGGCCGGCGAAGTGCGTAGCCGCGGTTTCGACGTCAACGTTGCCGGCAACCTGACTCCCGAATGGCGGGTGATTGGCGGCTACGCCTATGTCGATGCCGAAGTGACCAAGGACAATGTGCTGCGCTCTGGCACGCGGCTGATGAACATCCCGAAGAACAGCTTCAGCCTGCTGAACATGTATGAATTCCAGGACGGCACCTTCAAGGGACTGGGCCTGGGCACTGGCCTCAAGTACGTCGACGAGCGCGCTGGTCAAACTGCCAACACCGCGTTTTCGATGGGCAGCTATACCGTTGTCGACTTGCTCAGCTTCTACAAGATCAATGACAAGGTGCGGCTTAATCTCGACGTGAAAAACCTCTTTGACCGAGATTATGAAGAGGGCGCATTCGGCAACGTCTATGCCTACCCGGGGGCGCCGCGAACCGTGCAGGTCGGCGTTTCCTACACCTTGTAGCAGGGTGGAGCAAAATTCTCACAGGCCACAAATGAAACAGCCCTGAATATTCAGGGCTGTTTCTTGATTATCCGATAACGCTTGAAACGTTTTTGCTGTAGCCGCTGCCGGCCTCCGTCAGATTCGCGTAAAAGATACAGCCGATCAGTCTCGCGAACAGGCCTAACGTGTCTGCCAGATCCGGGTCATCGAAAATCACCGCCCTGGAGTCCAACGCACACAGCGCGCCCCAAAGTTGTCCGTCAGGAAGGAAAATGGGCGCGCCTGCGTAGCTTTCAATCAAATATTGCTTAACCACGGGACGTGTGGAAAACCTGCCGTCGCGACTTATCTGCGGCACGAAAAGCACCTGAGGGTCTCTGCGAAACTCACTGCACAGCGTGGTTTCCAATTCCAGCGTGTCGCCGGAGTTGATCCCAAGCTCGATCGGATCGTAGGCGGAACAGACGATCCAGTCAGTCTCGGTGAATTTCGCGATCGCCGCGAACCGCGTCCCGGTCATGCGTGTAACAAGCTGCAGAATATTGGTTGTAGCTTCAATTTCAGCGATAGAGGAACGTTCCTCTGCGCTTAGCAACGCTCTGTCAATGGTGTCACTGAGGGGCATGCATTGTTCTCCGGTCATGATTTTTTAAGTTGGCGACTGCTAAACGCTTTTGAAACTGCCCATTTTGATACTAAACAAAATGGATTCGTTCACATGAAAGGTTCCTGATGGCTGCAATAGCGAAGCGTCATTGGCGTGCGGCTTGAGGCGCCGTTATCGGCGGCGTAGCCTTGATCTCATAAATGTTGGATATCGCATTGAATGAAAGGTGAGGAAAGTGGAAGGCGTAGTGTTGAGCGAAAAGATGCAACGTGAAGCTGATCGGCTCCTGGCGCAGATTGTCCGGGCAGACTCGATGATCATCGCCGTGAAGGCGGGGGCTCGTGCGGATGGCTTCGTGCTTGGGCTGGAAACCAGCGAGGTTCTGCGTGCCGGCGATGCTGAAAAGCTGTACGTCATTTTTGAAGCGGCTTTGGTCGAGCGGCTGAAAACGCTTTCTCGCAGTTGAGCAGCAGAACATTTATCCGCTTGAACTAACGATTGACCGGTAAGTCAGGGTAGTTGTCTGCCACTCTGATTTTGAGGTTATCAATGCGCAACTACACCATCGAGTATCTGTTCAACGGCGAGTCCCGTACGCATCAACTCGCGTTGCAGCAGTCGAAGCTCTCCATTCACGACGCTGCCATGCATCTGCTGGAACTGCATTTTGGGGATGCTGAGAACAGTCTGATCATGCCAACAGCTGACTCGACTGCTGAAGAGATACTGGAGCAGGCCAGCCTGGTGGGTATTACGCAAATCGACGTGAAGGATGCAGGCGCTGACTGATTTCTTCTTCGCTCGCCCCCGACCCCTGCGCGATGCCCAACCCTGCATTGACGATACTCACGTATCGCCTCAGGCGAGTTGACACGCAGTCGTTCGGAAATCGGGACATCAGCATCCTTGAATCGCCAGTTGGTTCCAGTGGACAGGAGGGTATAACTGAGGCAGGCGGCGAAGGCGTCCCAGGCCATGGCCGCGCTGTTGAAGGAGATCGCTATTGGTTTGATTGCTACAAAAAAGCGAGTTTGCTTGTGAGTGGCGGCTAGTGGCCGATCTGTGGGGTTCGTGGAGGGCAGAAAACGGCCAAGAGCTGCCCATCAGTTGCGTCGACTGCTACTCTCTGCGGTCTCTGGACTCAGTGCTGCTTATAACGTGAGACTTTATGAATAACCAACTCGCCATTTTGATCAGCGACTACCAAGCAAGTGTTGGCACCGCTGTGGACATGATGCATCGGTCTGGTATTCCGCGGCCCTTGACCAATATGGATTGGGTGGGCACTGACATTCCTCAGCGCGGAGAGTTAGAAGGCGGAGTTCGTTACTTCAAGCACGGCTATGGCTGCGCGGTTAGTCTCCCCACAGGTACAGTAGACTTTGACTTTGGGGCTCATGGTGAGATCGGTGGCTTCGACGCGTGGCGACTTGCTAGTTTCGCAGGTGACAAGTTGTCGGAATACGGTTTTGCTGATGAGGATGCACTCACAGAGTGCTTCAAAGCGGAAGTTGCTGCCGGTTCTCTAGTGTATTCCGGGTACATTCTCTACTACGTAGCGGACGACACCTCACAATTTCTGTCGAAATAGTCCGTTCTATCCGTGCATTAAGTTCTCACTACAGGGCGCCTGCCTGGATCGGCCATTTTCGGCCACCTACCACCGCCAGGTTTGGCCGATTAATCCCGTTCCGACAGGCAAAAATCGACCCAAAGCGGACAATACGGAGAACCTATGTACACAGTGACCGTCGTTAGCGAACGGCCCGACTTCAGATGTTTTCTGGATTTGCTCTATGGCCCTGGGCGAAACGTAGACACGGATGGTGATTCATACCCTGTGAACAGCCGCTCTTGGACATACCTGTATGTGAAGGACAGAGAGAGCGATGACCCTTACATCGAAATCCATGCGAGCGAGGTAGATGTCTCAAGGTTTACCGTGCAGTCCGACTCGTCGAGGCTGGACGCCCTGGCTGCGTTGTACTTGTACCTGACCTGTGGTGGGTCAATCTCCTCTTCAGATCAGGCACTTGATAAAGCCGCCATCGAAATGTTGTGCGACAGATATTCCGTTGAGCTCTGCCGAGCCCATGGATCTATTTGGCATCAGTCGGCAGATAACGCGCCTTACTCACAGTGGTGAACGACGACTTTCGACCCAAAGCTGACGGTGGCGACAGACAAAAATCGGCCAGAAGCGGACATCGGCAAGCGACCGCTGTTGGCCAATAGCGGACATACTGACGTTCCTAGGGAAAAACGACAGCGAGAAAGGGTCATGGACTTCATCATCGATTTGATAGCTCATCGTATTGGAGTTTTTGTACTGGGCTTGCTGAGTGGCGGCCGTTTCAAGGGAGATAGTGGTTTTGCTTGGGGATGGGCCGTTGTCGTCGGAGGGCTGATTTTGCTCTCGCCATTCGCAGTGTTCATAGCCTGGTTTATCCAGACCAGTGGTTCATGATTTTATGTCTGCCGTGGGTTGTATTCTGCCCCTCGCGAGAGGCAGGAAACGGCCAAAAACAGTCATTGCGACGATGCCGTACGATACACGCCTGCCGTTAGATCATTAGGGCTTACCCATGCAATTTCATGGTTTCGAATTCGGGCATATTGAGGTTGAGATTCAAAACCGTGCGTATGACCTTCATAACTTCTACCACGCCAGCACCATTAATTACGACATCATGGATAGGTCGGCTGTACTCATCTTTACTCGACGGACTGAAGCCTGGGTGCCGACCGAAGAAGCACACAAGATTACTATCAGCTTCCATGAGGTCGATTACTTTTCATCAAGTGGGCGGAATGATTACCCAATCGATGGCGACGATAGTGTTATTCATTCGATCGGAGCCGTGGAGTCCAACGCAGAGACACAGGCCTTTTACCTGACAGATCACATCCAACCAGATCATCATCTTGTCATGTGCTTCGAGTCTGGTCTTACATTACGAATACAGGCCGCTGAAGCACGATGCAAAATCGATTTTTAAACGGCAAAAATTTAGAAAAGGGGACAGAAAAGGGGACGGATTTATTTTCCAGAATGGGAAGTTCAGCTCGATCACCCGCTCTTGGGTCACGCTCTACCCATTTCCTCATACGAAGCATCGACGAACATGATGTGTTCATCGCAAGCCGCTTCAGTTACATCCCGGATTATTTCAGCAAGAGTATCAACATCCAACCCCTGAGCTTCGATGCAGGCCAGGCGTCCGGGTGACCAATCTATGACAGAGGACTGTGGATACTTCCCTAGCAGTGCGGACAGGGCCTTCTGAGGCGGCTCTTTGCAGGTGTACATGAAATCAAAGTACGGGGCGCTGGTGTCCTGAAGCGAGTACACCAGAGCCCAAGCATTTGATGGACCGGAAAAGTACATCGTGACGTAACGATGTGCCCATTCTGGCCCGCCATGTTTGATGAGGCGAAGTACTTCGACGATTGAATGACAATCGGGGATTCGGATCATGCGATCAGGGTCAAACGTTCGGCCAGGCACAGGTTGGGCTGCTACTTTACTGAGCAGAAATGCAGTCATTCTTGCTTTCTTATTCATCGTATTGTCTCGAGTTCGAATGTCCGCTTTTGGCCGGTAGCGGTCGCCTACCAACGTCCGCTTTTGACAAAAAGCGGCCGTCCGTCAGCGGCAGCTTTCGGCCAGAAGCGGACGCTCATGAGTGACCGCTTCCGACCCATTGCAGCCGTTCGCTAAAGACTGAAAATGGTGGATTTCTGCCTGTTATGATTGACCGACATCGACTCCTTCGGGCCAGTCGTTACAGTTAGTAATCGGCCCATACCCAACACCCCAGCCATGAGAGTGCGAACTATATGGCACCTCAATCTTTGGAGAAAATCGCCATGCGAGTAAGGAAGGAGCAAAGCATTTGTGAATGGCAGGGAGTTACCCCAGATCGACCACAATCGGGGTCAAAAATCGGAATAGCGTTGGGGACCCTGGGGCTTCAGCCCATAAATGGGTTAAGGGTTAATCCGGAAAACGGTACGAATGGTTGGTACCTGTGGTGCGGTATGGAGTGGTCTGAGGCTGACGATTTTTTTTCACCCCTTCATGTAGCGCACATCACGGACTATCTACCGGAAGTTGTCGGATATCTCGATTTGCCGCCAGGCTATCGTTTTTACATCGACGGCAATAATTTTGAAGACGTTTGGTTTGACGCAGAGTTGATACGCACCTGACTCGCTTGATGAATTGCCCTGAGTTTTCATAGATACATCGAATGACTACTTCTGGCCGGTTGCTGCCTGTCGCGACCGGCCGAAAACGACCCTCCATAGACGTTGTCAGTGCACTGAGCATCTAGTAAAAAGGTCATCTCCAGTTCCAGGGACTGAAACGAATTTATGATTACTGGCTATGGTCAACGCGTTTGTAATCGATGCGGCGAGTCAATTACTGCTTACTGTCCATCAATTGAAACGCTAGCGATCATCGGGGTATTCCACGAAAAGGGTCATCAGGCAGTAGTAGATGAAATAGTCCGCCGAGAAAATATTGATCCGGATGTTGTCTGGGAGTATTTCCACCATCGGATGAAACCCCTGTGCGAGCAAAAGCTTGCCCACTGCTCATTCTGCGGAGGGCAGTTGAGGACTTGGCGTGCGCGTCAATGCATGCACTGTTTTAGAGACTGGCACTGACGCACAGCGATTATCGAGCTGAGTCTTCATGTTCTGAACCGCATTCTGACGATTTCTGACTGACCGCTTCTGGCCAACAA
>NZ_JAESJL010000016.1:0-89522 GCF_016756945.1 Pseudomonas sp. MWU318 | reverse complement strand
AACAGGCAGCAGCAACCTCAACGGTACCGGTAACGCCCTGAACAACAAATTGACTGGCAATGACGGCAACAACCTGCTCAACGGCGGAGCCGGCAATGACACTCTCATCGGCGGTCTGGGCACCGATACGCTGACGGGTGGTTCAGGTGCTGACACCTTCGTGTTCAACGCGTGGAACGAAACCGGTACTGGCAATCTGCGCGACGTCATCACTGACTTCAACAGCGCACAGGGCGACAAAATCGACCTGACGAAATTTGATGCCAACCTGCTGGATGCCGGTTTCAACGGTTTCTCTTTCATCGGTGCAGCCGATTTCACCGGCGCAGGCCAACTGCGCTTCGTCGACCACGTGCTGTCAGGTAACGTCAGCGGCAACGCCGGTGCGGATTTCGAGATCCAGCTGGTGGGTGTAAACAGCTTCAGCGCCAACGATCTGGTGGCCTGATACAACGGCCACCCGACCTGCTCGCAGGTCGGAACACCCACAAAAAAGCCCCGATCATTCGGGGCTTTTTTGTGGGTGCCGATAAGCCGTAGCGCTAGGTCAAAACCCCCAGTTCCTTGGCCCGCGCCACCGCCTGCGTGCGTCGCTCAACCCCCAGTTTGCTGTTGATATGGCTGGCATGGGTTTTCACCGTGTGCAGCGAAATAAACAACTGCTCGCTGATTTCCTGATTCGAACAGCCTTGGGCAATCAAACGCAGAACAGCCAGCTCTCGGCTGCTGAGTTGTTCGGCTGCGGTGGACTCGACCACTGGCCGAGTCGCCACCAGCGGAAAATGCGCCAGTAACGGTTGTCCTGCCAATGCCGGCGAAGCATGCAATTGGCTGCGCAACCAGTCCGGATATTCTCGGATCAGTGCGTCAAACGGCTGTATCACGCCGCCAGCCGCCGCTTCCAGCGCCTGACTCAAGGCCTTGCGTGCTTCCGGTTCGCGGCCTGTGCCCAGCAACAAGGCGACCTTTTGCGCCAGCGCCATTACACACAGCAACTGTCGACCGGTTTGCTGACCGTTTTCCAGCAGCACGTTCAGTCGCCCTTCGGCGAGCATCGGCTGCCCTTGAATCACATCGAGCAGCGCTTGCTGCAGTTCGACATGCAATGGCAACTGAGGATGAAATTCCGGTGGCGCCGCTGCACGCTCGCCGGTATAGGTCTGACCAAGACGCGCCAGCCATGCCTCGGCCAGATCGGTACGGCCCTGCATCAGCCACAGTTCGCATTTGACCAGGGTGATCATCGCCAAATAGTAGATCGGTGGCACATCCCAGATATGCATCAGGCGCTCGGCTTCAGCGAGTTCGGCAAAGGCTTTGGCAAACTCGCCTGAGCTGCCGTCCAGACGAGCGATCACGCAGTGGCCGATCAACACGCTGATATCGCGACAGGCCCGCGCTTCGGCCACTCCGCTCAGCAATCGAGCCCGGGCCTGCTGGGGTTGCAGGCGCATGGACAACAGAAAACCTTCGTACAGCGTCAGCCGCGCACGCACCGCATACAGACGTTGCGGGGACAGTCCACGCAACCGTTCCAGGCCCTGATGCACTTCATCCAGCGCACGCAGTATCTCGCCACGGGCCTGCAACACCCGCGCCCGGTCATAATGCGCCAAGGCTTCGAACAACGGATTGCAAACCCGCTGCGCCAGCTCGAGGGACTCACGGTTCAAACCCCGGGCGCGCCACAGGTCGCCGTCGGCGATTGCCAGATTGGACAGGGTCGACAGGCACATCAGGCGTTGCCCGTAACGTTTCACCGGCAGGCTTTCCAGCGCTTCGCTGCAATAGCGCTGGGTCAGCTCACGATGCCCGCGCCCGCGGGCGATGATGCCGCTGAGCGCCAGCCATTGCGCGAGCATCGACTTCTGCGCAGAGGCCGAAGGCGCCGGCAGGAAACGACTCAAATGACTGGCCAGCTCTTCAGCGGCATCCAGCTGACAGGCCAGCCCCAATGCCCAGCTATAGAGCACGATCAAGCGTGGCGTGCTGATCAGCAGACTGTCGGGCAAGTCCATCTTCCAGCGCAACAACATGCCGACGTTCTGCTCGGCGAGCAGCTGTTCCTCGGACAGGTTCTGCACCAGATTCGCCGCCACATCCAGATGGCCGGCACGTAACGCCTGTTCGACCGCCTCATCGAGCAGGCCCTGCGCATTGAACCAGCGGCAGGCACGCAAGTGCAGCGTGGCGGCCGGCACTATCGCGCGAGCGATGGGCCGGCTGCGCAGCAGATCGGAAAACAGATGGTGATAGCGATACCAGTGACCATGTTCGTCCAGCGGCACCAGGAACACTTGATGCGCCAACAGAAACCGCAGGATTTCGCCGCTGTCGTGGGCTTCGCGCACCGCGTCGCACAGTTCGCTGCAAAAGCGCTCCTGAGGGGCGGTGTCGTAGAGAAACGCCTGCACCTCGACAGGCAGGCAATCGATGACTTCCTCGAGCAGGTAGTCGCGAATCAGCCCTTCCCCGCCGTTCAGCGCTTGCGGCAATGCGGTTTCGTTGCCGGCTTCGGATGCCGCCAGCAACCAGAAACGCAGCCCGGCCACCCAACCTTCGCTGCGCTGAATCAGGTTTTCCAGCGCTTCGCCACGCAGCGACGTGCTATGCCGATCAAGCAGGGTCAGGGCTTCGTCATGGGTCAGGCGCAGATCCTGTTCATGCAGTTCGAGCAGTTGCCGCGACAGGCGCAGGCGCGCCAGATGCCAGTCCGGGCGCTGCCGACTGGTGACCATGACCAGCAAGCCATCGGGAAGATGATTGAGGAAAAACTGCAGGCAACGGTCGAGTACCGGGCCTTGGGCGAGATGGTAGTCGTCGAGCACCAGCAACAGCGGCGCCGTCGGTTGCAGTTGCAGGGCCAGTTCATCGAGCAAGCCATCGAGCCATTCTTCGAAGGCGAACGGCTGATGGCGCTGGCGCATCTTCAACAGGCCAAGCGCACGGCTGCCCAGATCCGGAAAGTAGTCCTGCAGTCCCTCCAGCAATCGCTCGAGAAACCGCCCCGGATCGTTATCCCGTGGGCTCAATCCCAGCCAAAGGCTTTGCCAGTGCGCCGGCAGGCTCTGACAGAACTCCACCGCCAGCGAACTCTTGCCGAACCCGGCCGGAGCGCACACCAGTAACAGACGTCCACCGAGCCCGGTTTGCAGGCGCTCGCAGAGACGTGGCCGCAAGACGTATCCGTCCGGCAGCGGAGGACGGAAAAAACGTCCGTCCAGTGCCGCGACGGCAACGCTTGCGGGACCCGGAAGTGGGGACAGATCAGTCATGGCCGGCTCTTGTTCGAATGGCTGTTGGCGGCGTAGCAGATGTCCGCAGCCTAGCCTTAAACGTAGCGGTTATGAAGGTTGCTGCTACAAATGGCTACAAAAAGACTGTCGAGAGCCGGCAGCTCCTACAAAAATCAACGCCAAAAAAAACGCCCCGAACCAGTCGGGGCGTTTTTTCGAGGATGCGGCCTCGGGTCAAAGCTTAGCGGATACCGTCCTGGCCCAGGTTGCCCGGCTGGAATTCGCTCTTGGTGGCAGAGAAACCGAAGTCATACGCTGATTTTTCTTCGTTCTTCATGCCCAGCGCCAGGTAGCGGCCCGATTGCAGGTCGTACAGGGCTTCCAGTGCGTACCACGGCACTTGCTTGTCGTAGTAGTCCTCGGCATGCGCTTCGGCCACACGCCACAGCTGACCGCGACCGTCGTAGTGGTCGATGACCGCTGCCTGCCAGGTGTCTTCGTCGATGTAGAAGTCACGTTTGGCATAGATATGGCGCTGACCCGGTTTCAGGGTGGCGACCACGTGCCAGACACGACGCAACTCGTAACGAGTCAGGTCCTGGTTGATATGGCCGGCCTTGATGATGTCGGCGTACTTGAGAGTCGGCGAGTCGATCTTGTAGCTGTTGGAGGCAATGTACATCTCTTTCTTGCCTTCGAGCTTCCAGTCGTAGCGATCCGGCGCACCGTTGTACATGTCGAGGTTGTCGGAGGTACGCAGACCGTCCGCCGCAGTGCCCGGACCGTCATAGGACACTTGCGGTGCCTGACGCACACGACGCTGACCAGTGGCGTAGACCCACGCCTTGCGCGGCTCCTTCACCTGGTCGAGGGTTTCGTGCACCAGCAGTACGGTACCGGCCAGACGTGCCGGCGCGGTCACTTTCTGCTTGAAGTAGAACAGGATGTTGCCCGGGTTGGCCGGATCGTAATCCTTCATCTTGTCGCGGAACACGAACTGGTCCTGGAAGTACACCAGGCTGAACGAGCCGTTGGTTTGCGGAGTCGCCTGGGTCACCAGACGGGTCACGCTGCCACCGCGATAGCGGGTGATGTGGTTCCAGATCACTTCCAGACCGCTTTTCGGAATCGGGAACGGCACGGCGGTATCGAAGTTTTCCAGACCGTTACCGCCTGCGACCAGATTGGTGGTGGTGGCGTTTTTCTTGATCGCGGCGAACACGTCATCCGGCACGGTCGAGCCGCGATGGGACGGGTAAACCGGAATCTTGAAGGTGTCCGGGTAGCGCTTGAACATCGCGTACTGGCCCGGTGCAAGCTTGTCCTTGTACTGCTCGACGTTTTGCGCGGTGATGGTGAACAGCGGTTTTTCACTGCCGAACGGATCGGACAGGAAGCCCTTGCTGTCGACCGTGCCGGCATTTTTCGCCAGCGGTTTCCAGGCCGGGATCGAACCGTCGGCGTTGCCGGCCATTTCGGCGCCCATCGGGGTCAGGCTCTTGCCCAGCTTGTCGGCTTCGGCGGCGGGAACGGCCGCCATGACGCTGGTCGCCAGCAGCGACAAGCCCAGAACACCCGCGTGGAACAGACTCTTTGTTATTTTCATATGTGTGTTCGTCCTGAAAAAACTGTGCTTAGAAGTTCACGCCGACGCTCAAGGCCACGAAGTCACGATCGTCCACGGTCGTGTAGTCGCCGCCAAAGAAGTTGGTGTAGGCCAGGCTCGCGGTATAGGTGTTCTGATATTCGGCATCGAGACCGAGGCTGATGGCCTTGCGACCTTCCTCGAAGTTGCCGCCAGGACCTGGCGAGTAACCTTTCACGTCATGCGACCAGGCCACGTTCGGCTTGAGGTTCACACCGGCAAACACGTCGCTGTAATCCCAAATGGCACGAGCGCGATAACCCCACGAAGTGGCCGTGGTGAAACCATCGTTGTTGCAGTTGCTGGAAACGTTGTCGCGCGAAGCCCCCGGCCCGGCACCGTTGATGGTGGAGGTGTTGAGGATCTGCGAGCAGGTGTTGAGACCTCCCGTGGCAGGCAGTTCGCCCGGGCCGAACACCGGATCGCGGCCGTAACGGGCTTCGGATTTGCTCTCCAGGCCACCGACGTGGGTCACGCCGACTTCACCTACCAGGGTCAGACGGTTGGCGCCCATCACCTGATCGAAGAAGTGCGTCAGGGTGGTTTGCAGTTGGGTAATTTCTTTACGGTTGTAACCGTGCAGATCCTGGCCCGGCACGCCGTTGAGAATCGACGCGTTGGTCAACGCGCCACCCAGCGGACGTACGCCGGCGAACAGAATGTCGGTGGAGTTCAACTGCACCGGCGCATTCGGCCGGTAGCTGACCTCACCGCTCCACGCCGTACCGGTAGGCAGGGTGGTGGAGAAGCTCAGACCGTACAGGCGAATATCTTCAGGGTATTCGATGAAGTAGTTCGAGTTGCCTGCGACGACCAGTGGCCCCAGCGCCTGGAACGGCCCCGGCAAAGCTGCCACGCCGTTATAGATACGTTGTGGCGCACCGGTGGCGCTGAAGATCGGCGCACGACTGTGGTAGTTCATGAAGTAGGCACCGAACTCGGTGGCCAGCGGGTCGAACATGTACTTGGCGGAAACGCCCCACTGGCCGCTGTCGCGGGCGTTGCGGTTAGGCGAACGGCGCACCAGCACGCCCTCTTCGTTGACATCCACGCCGGCGGCGGCCAACGGCCCGAGCGCAATGCCCGGAATGGTCGAACGCTTGTTCAGTACCCGCAGGTTGTCGTCGCAACCGGTGGTGACGATGTCCGGCTGCGAGAAGAACGTGCCGCAGTTGTCGGTCACGGTCTTCTGCCAGTCGATCTGGTAGAAACCTTCAGCCGAGAGGTTTTCGGTGAGGCTCTGCGATACGTAGAACATGTTGACCGGGATCAGACCTTCCTTGATCTCGGCACCCGGACGGCGGAACGCGGACACGTCGATCGGGTTGATCGAGTTGATGCCGCCACCGATGAAGGTACTTTCGCCCCAGTTCACCACCTGCTTGCCCAGACGCACCGAACCTGGCTCATCGGCAATCGAGTAGTTGTGGTAGACGAAGGCGTCGAGGATCTGCCCGCCGGAAGAACGCGCCGCGACGTCGCGGTTGTGGTTGCTGACGTCCTTGTATTCCAGGTCCTGATTCTGCAGTGCGAAGTCGTACCAGTATTTGCCCCGGACGAAGACCCCGGTGTCGCCGTATTTCAATTCGAGATCATGGATGCCCTTGAAAATCTTCGAGAAGGCTTGCCCGCTCTTGAAGTTCAGGTGGCCGTTGTCGGAGGTCTGGGACAGGCCCTTGCCGCCGTTGTTGACACCAATAAGGTCCTTGTTCGGCTGCTGGGTCGAGATACTCATGCCCAGGGAGAGCGAGGAGTCGAACTGACCTTCGATTTCACCGACGTTGAAACTGACGCCGAATGCGGGCCCGGCGAGCGTAGAGGCAAGACTGACGGCCAGAGGCAGTTTAGCCCGGCGCCAGAACTGGTTTACTGATGTCATCGACGCTACTCCATGTGCATTATTGTTATGGCAGTGAGTACTTTTAAAAACGCCTGGAAGACCGGGAGCCAGTAGCCACCCGACGTCACTCCAAAGTTGCATCGCCCCTGTTCGTGCGTGTGCCCCGTTCTTAAAAATCCTTGAGCGGACTATAGCCAGCAGGGGGTACTGCTTGATCCCTCTAAAGTGTGATTTGCAGCTGCCGGCCACTCTGGAACAGTCCTTTCGCCAGTCCGACACATGTCGGCACGGCAAGGATGGCTGAATTTTTCGATTTAACAAGCCAAGCGCTTGCTTGGTGGGTCTGGCGCGCCGGTTTCGGCGCGCCAGCAGACACTCAAAGAGTCGAAAGGAAGGTGCTGTTGTTGGCCTGCCATTCGGTGATGTCGAGGCGGATGCGCTTCTTGTCGAGCTTGCCGACACTGGTCTTGGGAATTTCCGTAACAAGGGCGATCTGGCTCGGAATCGCCCACTTGCTCAGGTGCCCCAGTTCCACGAACGGCTTGAGGTGTTCCTTGAGCTCGCGCGCCCCGATCTCGTGCCCTTCACGGATCACCAGCAGTGCAAACGGCCGCTCGCCCCATTGCGGATCGGCGATGCCCACCACTGCTACTTCACGTACCGCCACATGACGGCTGATCAGGTCTTCGAGGTCCAGCGAGGAAATCCACTCGCCGCCGGTCTTGATCACATCTTTGATGCGGTCGCGGATGTCGATCACGCCCATGCTGTCGAGCGTTGCCACATCGCCGGTGTGCAGCCACCCACCGGCCCAGAGCTCGGCGCCCTTCTGCGGTTCGTTGAAATAGCCTTCGGTGAGCCACGGGGCGCGCAGCACCAGTTCGCCCTGGGTTTCGCCGTCGGCGGGGAGGAAGTTGCCCTCGGCGTCGACGATCGCCGCTTCCACCAACGGCCCCGGCACACCGGCCTTGATCCGGTAAGTGGTGCGTTCGTCTTCGGTGCCGGCCATCAACTCGTCGTTCAAATGCGCACAGGAAACCAGTGGCCCGGTCTCCGACATGCCGTACGCCGCCGTCAACTGAATGCCCCGGGCCTTGGCGGTTTCATACAACGTGCGGTTGAGCGCACTGCCACCGATGACGATCTTCCAGCCGCCAAAATCGGTGCCCTGCGCGCCTTTGGCGTTAAGCAGCATTTGCAGGATGGTCGGCACGCAGTGGGAGAACGTGACCTTCTCCTTGCGCCACAGCTCGACCAGGAATTCCGGGTCGTAACGCCCCGGATAAACCTGCTTGAGCCCGAGCATCGTCGCCACGTACGGCAAGCCCCAGGCATGCACATGGAACATCGGGGTGATCGGCATGTACACATCGTTGGTGCCAAGCAGGCGCACGCTGTCGATCGCACCCATGATTGTCGACACGCCCATGGTGTGCAGCACCAGTTGCCGATGGGTGAAGTACACACCTTTCGGGTTGCCGGTGGTGCCGGTGGTGTAGAAGGTGGTAGCGACCGAATTTTCGTCGAAATCCTGAAAGTCGTACTGCGCACTTGCAGCGGCCAGCAGTTGCTCGTACTCGCCGACCAGGTTCGGCAGCTCGGCGGTCTTTTCCGGCAGATCGGTCAGCAGCAGGGTTTTCTCAACGGTGGTCAGGTGCGGCGCGATGGCCTGATACAGCCCGACGAACTCGCTGTTGACCAGCACGAAGCGGTCCTCGGCGTGGTTCATGGTGTAGAGGATCTGTTCCGGCGACAGACGCACGTTGATGGTGTGGATCACCGCGCCGATCATCGGAATGGCAAACATGCATTCGAGGTAGCGATGGCTGTCCCAGTCCATCACCGCCACGGTGTCACCCGCCTTCACTCCGGCCGCCGTCAACACGTTGGCCAGCCGCGCCACCCGCTCGATCAAAGTCGGATAGCTGTAACGCAACTGGTCTCGGTAGATGATCTCGCGGGTTTTCTCGTAACGTGCGCCGGACATCAGCAGCCGTTTGATCAGCAATGGATACTGGTAGGCCCCATCGGCCGGGGGAATGACGCGAGTCTGCAACATATGAATCCCTTTTCTGGCTGCACGGTGTTGGCGTAGAGAGCGTTACTCTAGAGCCGTTATACCCCAGTCAAATCAGCCGAAGGAATGATTTGCACAGCCGTACAAATGCTAGCTTTGCGCCAGCATTTGCCGGTCATCAGCGCCGATCAGGCCGCTTGCTCTTCTGTAGGCGCTACCGCAGGCTGCGATCTTTTGATCTTCTAAAAGCAACATCAAAAGATCGCAGCCTGCGGCAGCTCCTACAGGTGAGTGTTGATCAATGCATCTCGGTGAACGCGAGTTTCACGCCGATCGCAATCAGCACCGCGCCCATGGTGCGGTCGAACCAGTGGCCCATGCGGGCGAAACCGGCGCGCACGCGTTGCTGACTGAACAGCATTGCCACCAGGCAAAACCACACAGCCGTCGCTACGGCCAGATAGACGCCGTAACCAGCCTGCACCGCCAGCGGCGTGTGCGGGTTGATCACCACGGTGAACAGCGACAGGAAGAACAGCGTGGCTTTCGGGTTCAGGCCGTTGGTGACGAAACCCGAAGTGAAGGCGCCGCGCGCGGTGCGCACGCCTGCCTCCTTGTGCAGATCATCGGTAACGGTTTTCGCTGGCTGCGCGCGCAAGGCCTTGAAGCCGATGTACAGCAGGTACGCAGCGGCGGCCCATTTCAAGGCGTTGAACAGCACGATCGATTGCGAAACGATCAGGCCGATGCCGAGCAGCGAATAACCCACATGCAGGAAAATCGCCGTGCCCACACCCAGCGCGGTCCAGGTGCCAGCGCGACGACCATGGGTCACGCTCTCGCGCACCACCACGGCAAAGTCCGGGCCGGGGCTGGCCACGGCCAACAGGTGGATCAGTGCAACGGTCAAGAACTCGGTCCAGTACATGGGGGCTCCTCTGGAAGTAATCAGTCAAATCGGACTCATGGCGCAGATGTTTTCCCTGTGGGAGCGAGCTTGCTCGCGAAAGCGGTGTGTCAGACAACAGCAATTCGCTTGATCCGCCCTCTTCGCGAGCAAGCTCGCTCCCACAGGACTTGTGAGTACCTCTGGCTCTGAGTAACCAATTGTTTCATCTGGTAGGCTCGGCAGATTACGCCTTCCGTTCCAAGCACAAAAGGTACAGTTGATGACGAACCCGCGCCGCGCCGTATTCCTCGATCACCCGTCACTGGATCTCGGCGATCTCGACCTCAGCCCGTTGCGCGCCTGCTTCAGCGACCTGCAACTGTTCGCCCAGACTGCGCCTGATCAAGTCGCCGAACGCCTGCACGGGGCCAGCGTGGCGATCACCAACAAGATCCGCATCGATGCCGCCACGATGGCCGCCAACCCGGATCTGCAACTGATCCTGATCACCGCCACCGGCACCAACAACGTCGATCTGGATGCGGCTCGCGCCCACGGCATCACCGTGTGCAACTGTCAGGGTTACGGCACGCCATCGGTGGCGCAACACACGATCATGTTGCTGCTCAACCTCGCCACACGCCTCGCGGATTATCAAAAAGCCGTCGGCGAAGGTCGCTGGCAGCAGGCCAGACAGTTCTGCCTGCTCGACTACCCGATTGTCGAACTGGAGGGCAAAACCCTTGGCCTGCTTGGTCACGGTGAGCTCGGCGGCGCGGTCGCGCGCCTGGCCGAAGCATTTGGCATGCGTGTGTTGCTCGGGCAGATACCCGGCCGCCCTGCCCGCCCGGACCGTCTGCCGCTGGACGAACTGCTGCCGCAGATCGACGCCCTGACCCTGCACTGCCCGCTCAACGAACACACCCGGCACTTCATCGGCGCCCGCGAGTTGGCGTCGATGAAACCCGGCGCCTTTGTGGTCAATACCGCTCGCGGTGGTTTGATCGACGAGCAAGCCTTGGCCGACGCGTTGCGCAACGGTCACCTTGGCGGCGCCGCCACCGACGTGCTCAGCGTCGAACCGCCGGTCAACGGCAATCCGCTGCTGGCGGCCGATATTCCGCGGCTGATCGTCACTCCGCACAACGCTTGGGGCAGTCGCGAAGCGCGGCAGCGTATCGTCGGCCAATTGACCGAAAACGCCCTGGCATTCTTCAGCGGTACAGCGCTGCGGGTCGTCAGTTGATAAACTACGGCACTTTTTTTCCAGGGAGCAGTTATGGATCCGCGCAGTGAAGTACTGCTTCGTCAGGCCGAGTTATTCCAGGGTGCGCTGTTGTTGGCCGGGTTGCCCGCCGACGATCTGCTTGGGCGCCTGCCCAATGCGTTCGGCTGGTGCTGGCATGCCGGCGATCAGGCCGCTCTCGATGCGCGCTTCGAAGGCCGCAGCCATTTCGGCGTAAACGTGCCGGAGCGCGAATTCGACAGCGCCGTGGTGTTTTTGCCCAAGTCCAAGGATCTGACCGATTACATCCTCAATGCCGTGGCCGCACGTCTGCCCGGGCGCGAGGTGTTTCTGGTCGGGGAAAAACGCAGCGGTATCGAGGGCGCATCCAAGCAGCTCAACCCGTTCGGCAAGCCACGCAAACTCGACAGCGCCCGTCACTGCCAACTGTGGCAAGTCACCGTGGCCAACGCGCCGGAAGCCAAATCGCTGGAAAGCCTGGCGCAGACTTATGAGCTGCCGCTGGCCGAAGGCCCGTTGAAAGTCATCAGCCTGCCGGGCGTGTTCAGCCATGGCCGACTGGATCGCGGCAGCGCCTTGCTGCTGGAGCATCTGGACAAACTGCCGAGCGGTCATCTGCTGGATTTCGGTTGTGGCGCCGGGGTTTTGGGCGCGGCGGTCAAACGGCGTTATCCGCACAACCAGGTGACCCTGCTCGACGTCGATGCCTTCGCCGCCGCCAGCAGTCGCCTGACATTGGCGGCCAACGGTCTGGACGCCGAAGTGCTGACCGGTGACGGTATCGACGCTGCACCGATGGGTTTGAACGCGATTCTGAGCAACCCTCCGTTCCATGTCGGCGTGCACACCGATTATTTCGCTACCGAAAACTTGCTGCGAAAAGCGGCCAAACATCTGAAAAACGGCGGCGAACTGCGCCTGGTTGCGAACAGCTTCCTGAAGTATCAGCCGCTGATCGAAGAGCATCTGGGCGTGTGTGCAATCAAGGCCGAAGGCAATGGTTTCCGGATTTACCGGGCCAAGCGCGGCTGAAAATTTGTTCTTGCTCTATCGGTTTTGCGAAGGCAGAATCCGCTCCGTCCTAGGGGAGTAGTCTCCCACGAGCGCCAAGCTCGTCCGGCATACGTCAACATACTTGATCCTCAGATCATGGCGTATGCGACCCAAGCGTCCGCACCAGACGGATCGCAGGGTTTGACAAGACCTATGACACGCACACCTTACCCGGGGCGGGAAGGCTGTACGTGTCATAGCCGTGTCGACCCGCCCCTTAGGAAAATCCTGATGCTGGACTCGTTACTCGTTCCCACCGCAATCGTTGCCTTGGCCGAAATCGGCGACAAGACGCAACTGCTCGCGCTGATTCTCGCCGCTCGCTTTCGCAAACCCTGGCCGATCATCGCCGGTATCGTCGCCGCGACCCTGGCCAACCACGCGGCAGCCGGTGCGGTAGGCGCCTGGTTCGGCAGCTTCTTCTCCGATTCGGTGCTGCACTGGATTCTCGCCGCGAGCTTCACCGCCACGGCGCTGTGGACGCTGGTCCCGGACAAGATGGACGACGATGAAGCCAGCACCGCACGCAAGTTCGGCCCCTTCCTGACCACGCTGATCGCGTTTTTCCTTGCGGAAATCGGTGACAAGACGCAGATCGCCACCGTGATGCTGGCGGCGCAATACCCTGAGCTGTGGCTGGTGATTATCGGCACCACCCTGGGCATGTTGATTGCCAACGTGCCGGTGGTATTGGCGGGTAATTTTGCCGCGGAGAAATTGCCACTGACCTTGATCCGTCGCCTGGCGGCTTCGGCGTTTTTCATTCTGGCGATCGTGGCGGTGTACAAGGCGATGCAGAGCAGTGGCTGGATTTAATCCCCGTCTACTGAACTACCCAAAACCTGTGGTGAGGGGATTTAGCGAAACGTCGCACCGCCCCGATGGGGCGCGAAGCGCCCCCAAGCTGACCACCTCGGTGCACCCGGTACACCGCAGTCATAGGTTTTGGGGCTGCTTCGCAGCCCATCGGGGATAAATCCCCTCACCACAATAAAGCCAGTTCCCTTCAAGCCCCGACGGACTCAGGACTTCGGGGCTTTCTCGTACAACGGCATCACCTTCGGAATCGCCGCCTGCAACGAGGCGATCCGGCTGGACGAAGCCGGGTGAGTGCTCATGAACTCCGGTGGTGCGCCCTCCGAAGCCTTGCTCATCTTGTTCCACAAGGTGATCGCCGCATTCGGGTTGTAGCCGGCACGGGCGGCCAGTTCGAGGCCGATCAGGTCGGCTTCGTTTTCGTTGGCACGGCTGTTGGGCAAGGTCATGCCGTAGTTGGCCACGGTGTCGGCCAGCGCCAGACTGTCCTGACCCAGACCGAGCAACGCACCGGCACCCTGCTTGGCCATTTCAATGCCATAGGCTTTGGACATCGCTTCACGACCGTGCTCGCGCAGGGCGTGGGCGATTTCATGGCCCATGACCGCAGCGATTTCATCGTCAGTCAGTTTCAGGCTATCGATCAGCCCGGTGTAGAAAATGATCTTGCCGCCAGGGCCACAGTTGGCGTTGAGCTCGTCGCTCTTGATCAGATTGACTTCCCACTGCCATTGCGCCGCATCCGGGCGGAAGTTCGGTGCCTGGGCAATCAGCCGGTTGGCAATCGCCTGAACCCGCTTGGCCTCCGGGCTGGTCTTGTCCAGCACGCCTTTGCTCGACGCCTCGCCGACGGTCTTCTGATAGGACTGGGCATACATCTGGTCGACCTCTTGCGAGGACAGCATGCTGAACATGTACTGCTTGCGCTCCACCCCCACGGCTCCGCCGCTGGTGGTGTTGACCGACTGACAACCGGCCAGCAACAGCGCTGCGCTCAGTGCACTTACAACCAATGTCTTGTTCATTCAAAAGCTCCCTGAAAACCTGCCGCGTATCGTAGGGGGTGAATTGTATCGGCGCCAGATACAACAGACGTGTTGCAGCGTCTTTCGGAAATTTCCCACCGCTGTTGTTGTAAAAAATTCACAGCAACCGGCAAGTCTGCTGCCGCTGCGTCGCGCACCGATCCATTTGCGACATCCTCCGCCCTTTGTTCCGCTCAACGCTCATGGCGCAATGCCCGCTGCCGATACAACAGCGCAGACGTCCTCTTGCGTGCGGAGCTCCCATGAAGTTCAAGTCGATCCAGTTTTCCGTCGCCGCCCTGGCCGGCGCCATCGTCCTCAGCGTGGTTGCCGCGCTGGTGCTGTACGCGCTGTTTTCCGGTGCCCGCACTCAAGACATGGTGCAACAGCGCACTCAGGCGCAGTTCGAACAAGTCATCGAACAACGCCTGACCTCACTGGCGCAGACCCAGGTCAGCCAGATCCAGCGCGAACTCGAAGCGCCGCTGCTGATTGCCGGCGGACTGGTGCGGGTCAACGCGCTGCTCGGCACGCCGGGCGCCGACGGCCAGCCGCGACTGACCATCAGCCGCGAGCAACTGATCAGCCTGATCAAGGAGAACGTCGAGCAGAACCCGAAGATTCTCGGCACCTACATCGGCTGGGAAAAAAACGCCCTGGATCACAATGACGCGGCCTACGTCGGCAGCGCCGTGACCGGTATCGATCCCGCCAACGGACGCTTCCTGCCGTGGTGGTTCCGCAATACCGACGGCAGTCTGGGCGTGGACAAACTGGCCGATGTCGACGATCAGAAAACCCTGTCCACCGGGGTGCGCGCCAGTGAGTACTACCTCTGCTCCAAGGAAACGAAAAAGCCCTGCGTGATCGATCCGGCGCCGTACAAGGTCGGTGACAAGGTCGTGATGCTCGCCTCCTTTATTGAACCGATCATGCTCAACGGCGCATTCCAAGGCATCGTCGGCGCCGACCTGTCGGTGAACTTCATCCAGGAAATGCTCCTCGGCGCCAACCAGAAGTTGTACAGCGGCGCCGGGCAAATGGCTCTGATCGGCGGCAACGGCCGGATCGTGGCCTACACCAAGGATCCGAGCAAATTCGGTGAAAAGGTCAGCGACATTCTCGACGCCGAGCAGATCGCCAACATGGCCAATCTCAAACGCGGCGAAGTCACCTACTCGGTCAACAAGGA
Organism: Pseudomonas sp. MWU318; assembly: GCF_016756945.1. Lineage (NCBI taxonomy): Bacteria > Pseudomonadati > Pseudomonadota > Gammaproteobacteria > Pseudomonadales > Pseudomonadaceae > Pseudomonas > Pseudomonas sp. MWU318. Next base: position 74,563 of record NZ_JAESJL010000016.1, on the reverse strand, counting down.
CAAGGGCCGCATCGAGCTGTACCTGCCGTTCGGCATCGGCCAGACCGACGCGCGCTGGACCCTGATGCTGCAACTGCCGCTGAACGCAGTGATGGCTGATCTGCAAAAACTCCAGGCCGACCTTGATGCACAACGCAAGTCCGACACCTTCGGCATGGCCATGGTCGGCCTGATCATCGCCGCCATCGGTCTGCTGGTGATCTGGCTGGTGGGTCACGGCATCGCCCGGCCACTGAAGCAGATGGTCGCCATGCTCGATGACATCGCCAAAGGTGAAGGCGACCTGACCCGTCGCTTGAGCAGTGATCGCAGCGATGAGCTCGGCTCGATTGCCAAAGGTTTCAACACCTTCCTCGCCAAGTTGCAGGCGATGATCACGCAGGTGGTGACGTCAGTGCAGAGCGTCAGCGATTCCTCGGAGCACACTGCCGACATCGCGATTCGCACCAACATCGGCATTCAGAAACAGATGGCCGAGATCGATCAGGTCGCCACGGCGGTGCAGGAGATGACCGCGACTGCGCAAGACGTGGCGCGCAACGCCACCCAGGCGGCGCAAGCCGCCAGCCACGCGGATCAGGCCGCAGGCCAGGGCATGCAGATTGTCCGTGATACCTCGAACTCGATTGGTGTACTGGCGGTGGAGATCGGCAAGGCCGTTGAGGTGGTGCAGACGCTGGCCAAGGACAGCGAAAACATCAACGCGATCCTCATCGCGATTCGCGGGATCGCCGAGCAGACCAACCTGCTGGCGCTGAACGCAGCAATCGAAGCGGCGCGGGCCGGCGAACAAGGGCGCGGCTTTGCCGTGGTGGCGGACGAGGTGCGCAATCTGGCGCAGAAGACCCAGAAGGCCACCGAAGAAATCCAGAGCATGATCCAGCAGCTGCAACAGGGCACCCGCGATGTGGTGCGGGTCATGGAGGACAGCCAGAACCGCACCGACGAAAGCGTGCAGCACGCGGCGAAAGCGGCTGAAGCGCTGGAGACAATTACTCAGGCGGTGTCGGTGATCAATGACATGAATACGCAGATTGCCAGTGCGGCGGAAGAACAGAGCGCAGTGGCCGATGACATCAACCGTAACGTGATCAATATCGGTCAGGTGGCGAATGAAGTGGCGGGCGGTGCGGATGAGTCGAGTTCGGCCAGTGCCGGCCTGACTAAATTGGCGGAGCAGCAGCGGCGGTTGATCAATCAGTTCAAGGTCTGAAAAGCGAAAAGCCCCTCACCCTAACCCTCTCCCAGAGGGAGAGGGGACTGACCGAGTTGTCTCCCGTCATACATCGACCTGAAATAACCAGTCGATTATGGATTCAAAGCTGAGCGTTCAAGTCGGTATATTTCGTCAATATCCCCCAATCAGTCCCCTCTCCCTCTGGGAGAGGGTTAGGGTGAGGGGCTTTTGACTTAACCCGGGGTCAGACACTCCGGCCCATTGAGCTTCGGATCATTCACCAGATTCGCCAGCACCCGCTCGCGCAATGCCGCCGGTTCACTGGCGAGCAAGCCCTGCAGCACATGCAGCGGCGTCGCAGGATCGAGCCAGGCCGCCTGCCCTACCTCATCGAGAATCAACGGTCGGCGCTGACTGGCCGCCGGCTGAGTGATGACCGCGGTGCTCAGCCACACCTGCTCCTGCACCGGATACGCCTCCCAGATCGCCGCAAAAAACAGCGACGAGCCCTCACCCGGCGTCAGCCAGTACGGACGCTTGCGCAGATTACCGCGCCATTCGTAGAAACCGTTGGCCGGCAGCAGGCAGCGACGCAGGCGCAGCGCCTCGCGGAACATCGGTTGCTCGGCCACCGTTTCGGCCCTGGCATGCGCCGGTGTTTTCGACAGATCGGTCAGCCACGGCGGCGTCAGGCCCCAGCGGGCGCGGGCCAGCGTGCGTTGGCCGTCAGCCTCGGCACGCAGCATCAACACCGAATCATTGGGAGAAATGTTCCACTGCGCCTGCTGATCGGCGGGAAATCCGGGCAGGGCCGCGAAGTCGCGGTTCCAGCGAAACAGGGCATAACGTCCACACATGGGGCAACACGACTCAGAAATAAAACGAACGCCAGCCTAACAGACCAGCGTCCCGGGGAAGCTCTCCGGTTCATCGCCGGGCAGCGGCAGCGCGGCATTGTACGCGGTGATCAGTTCGCGGGCGTATTCGGCCTGATCGTTTTCGACCGACAGTCCCAGCAGGCCGAAGATCGGCAATTCACCGGTGCCACCGAGCAGATCGCGGCCCACCAGATGCGCCTCGATGCCCTCGCTGGCGAGCATGCCCTTGAGCATCTCGCCCTCCATCAGGTTTTCCGGCTCGTAGATTCGCTGCATGGGCGCCCCTCACTCGTTTTCGCTGAAGACTTCCAGAAACCAATCCTCGCCATGCACCTGCAAGACAAACGTGATCGGTCGACAACACACCTGACAGTCCTCGATGTAGGTCTGATCGCCTGCGGACAGGTCCACCGTCGTCTCGACCTCTTCACCACAATACGGACATTCATGCAGTGCGCTTTCCAGCATCGCGGTCTCCCAGGTGACTTGTGCGTATAATCGCCGGTCTATTTGCAGGGCTATTTTTGTCTGGCTACCTTTTCAGACCGTGCCCCGTTGGTTTTCGATCAAAACCTTTACTTACCCTAGCCGTTTCCAACAAGAGAGCATGATGGGCGAATTCGATGCCATCCGACCTTACGACGACAGCGAAGTACCTGCGGTACTGGCAAGACTGCTCGGCGACAAGGCGTTTCTAGATATCCTCACCCACTTCCGCTTCCCGCGTTTTGCCGGTGCCTTCGGCTGGATGCTCAAACCACTTATAGCCCATCGGCTGCGTCGTGAGTTTGCCGACGTGACCTCCGTGGCCACTTTGCAGGACAAAGTCGAGTTCTACGTCGACCACACCATCGAGCGCGCCACCGATGGCGTGACCTACACCGGTGTCGAGCAATTCAAGTCCGGCAGCGCCTACCTGTTCATCGCCAACCACCGCGACATCGTGATGGACCCGGCCTTCGTCAATTACGCGGTGTACCACGCCGGCCTGCCGACCCCGCGCATCGCGATCGGCGACAACTTGCTGCAGAAGCCTTTCGTCAGCGACCTGATGCGTCTGAACAAGAGCTTCATCGTGCATCGCTCGATCACCGGGCGTCGCGAGAAGATGGCCGCGTATCAATTGCTGTCGGCGTACATCAACCACTCGATCCGCAACGATTGCGCCTCGATCTGGATCGCCCAGGCTGAAGGCCGGGCGAAGGATGGCGACGACCGTACCGAGTCGGCGATCCTCAAGATGTTCCACATGAGCCGCAAGGACGAGCCGTTCGGCGAAGTGATTCAGTCGCTGAACCTGACCCCGGTGTCGATCAGCTACGAATACGACCCGTGCGACCAGGCCAAGGCCCGCGAGTTGTACATCCGCGCCACCACCGGCACCTACGCCAAGGCGCCGGGCGAGGATGACGTGAGCATCGCCAAGGGCATCACCGGCTACAAGGGCCGGGTGCACGTGAACTTCGCCGCGCCGATCACCGAGCTGTTCGAAGACACCAAGCAATTGGCGGTCGAGATGGACAAGCAGATTCTCGGCGGTTATCGCCTGTTCCCGGTGCATTACCTGGCGTATGCGATGTGGGCCGATGCCGATCCGCAACTGAACGTGCCGAAGGCCGCCGAGCTGTTTCCGGCCGACGAACTGGCCAAGGCGCAGGAAGAATGGCAGCGCCGACTGGATGCCTGCCCTGAGGAGCACCGTCCGTATCTGGTGCTGCAATATGCAACGCCGGTGCGCAATCAGTACCGAGTGAAGGCTGGGTTACCGTTGTAACGGCAAGATCAAAAGATCGTCCGAACGCGGCCCGAACCTGCGGCAGCTCCTACAGGGGAATGATGTACACCCTGTAGGAGCTGCCGCAGGCTGCGATCTTTTGCTTTCAGAAGCGCGTGCTGATCCAGGAGACGATCAGGGCCAGCCCGAGGCAGGCAAAACCGAAGCGGTAGAAAAAGCGGTTCATGCGCAACGTCGCCCAATCCAAAATCGGTTCGGCGTTCGGTTGGGCCTGGCGTTGCGCGGCGATGCTGGCCATGGCGCGTTGTTCACGACGGCGGGTCGCGTGCAGCAGCCAACTGCCCGGGAAGGCCAGTGCCAACGCCAGCAGGTTGATCAATTTGGCGGGATGGGCGGTAAACAGCGTCATCAAGTGCAGCGACATCACAGACCTCGGAACTGAATCGGTGTGGCAGGCGCCCGATCGACGACTGCGGCGCGGATTCTACCGAAACACGCCTCCACTACCCTACCCTTTGCGACAAATAACCTGACAATCGACCGATGGCTGTCCTGTGTCACGGCATCGTCATTTACATCGGCCACCATGCGCGCCTCGAAACACACATGGAACGCGACATGCTGCACGCCGAAAACCAGGATCGCCTGTACCTCATCACCCCGACCGACGAACAACAAAGCCTCGTCGGCAGCCTTGCCTTCAATGTTCAGGATCGCCACTGGCTGGTGTATTGCGCCCTCGGCGGGCATCAGCATGCGGATTTGCCGGAGACTGACCTGCTGACCGGCGTGAGCGTTCTCGACTTCTATTCACAAGCCGCCTGAACACCATCGCCCCCCTGTAGGAGCTGCCGCAGGCTGCGATCTTTTGATCTTGTTTTTGACAATCAAAGTCAAAAGATCGCAGCCTGCGGCAGCTCCTACAGGGGATCAGCGGGGCCTCAGTGGGCATGAAAAAGCCCGGAGCCATCACTGGCGCCGGGCTTTTTCACATCAGCCGAACAGCTTACTCGGCGAGAATCTGACCCACGGTCGGGTCCTTGAACAGACGGGTCAGGGCATCGCTCAACACGTCGCTGACCAGCTTGGTGTTGGTTTCCTGATTCGGCGCCATGCCGAAACGCTGATCCAGCGAAGCACCGTAGCGACCGCTGTAGCGACGGTTGCCGCTCTGCACGTCGGAGCGGAAGGTCGCGCCGATGGTGGCTTCGGTCACGTACATGCCTTCTTTCGGCGACTGGTACTTCAGCTCGGTCAGGGTCACGGTCAATTGCGGAGCGTTCATCCCGTTGCTGGTCGGGGTGAAGCCGAGCAGACGTACGGCGGCTTCAGCCTGCGCCTGCAACTTGGGCAGGATCTGCTCGCGCTGCACGGTGATCGCGCTGGTTTCCGGGTACAGGCCGCCGCGGGTGCCGAGGGTTGGCGACGGACGACCGTCAACCACACGCACCACCACTTGCTGGCCATGGCCGACCGGGGCCAACTGCGTGGTCAGCTTCGGTTCCGGGCTCAGTTGTTGCGGGCTGTGGGCGCAGCCAACCAGGGTCAAACTGGTCACAGTGATCAAACCGAACAACAGGCGTTGCAACATGCTCTTTTCTCCAGAATCAGGCACAAACAGGCCGGCAGTATAGCGGTGGGCCACTGCGGGTCACCAGCACCCGACAGTGAATACTCAAATGTCTGACCCGGCCGTGGGAATGCGGTTCCTGTCACAGATTATTCACCGCCCATACACCTTGGCGTCACGGCCGCCTGGCAAGCTTCAAACCAGTCCCCAACAAGGTACTCGCCATGCGCTATCTGATCTCGTTGTTCGCCCCACGACCACTGCACCGCAGCTTTGCCCTGCTCGACCGCAACGGTCATTGCCAGGCATTCAAACAGTGCAGCCTGCAACCGATGGGCGATGGTTGGGTGGAAATCGAAGAAATCCGCCTCAACTGGTTGCACCAGCCACTGCCCGCCAGCGCCCGCGTCATACCGTCGCAGACCCGCGCACGCGTGCAAGCGATGTTGAGCATCTGACCGGATGCCTAATAAAAGTCATTAAACACGAGCAACTGCCCGCATTTCTTCGATACAATCTCCCCCCGATTATAAGGACGTCTCCTGATCGGGCCCCGCAACACCGTCAATGCGCATGCATCGACACCCAAATCGCCCACAGAGAGCCGCCCACACAGATCGAGTGAAGTTGGCGCGCTTGCCTGTTCTTCCGGCAAAAACCCCGCTTTTCGCGAATCTGCAGAGCTGTCATGACGCTCGGCCACCGCGTTGTTTTGCCCTTGCGGGCAGGGTGCCAGGCCTGGACAGCCCTTTTTTGAGGTTCACGTCTTCAAAAGAGCGTGAAAAAAACGGGTTTTCACAACTTCACAAGAGTGTGGCGAGCAAATGAAAAGTTTTGCGTCTGAACATGCACCATTAGCGTCTGAAACAGCCCAACGACACAGGACCGGGTATACCTCGAACATCGGAGCCTGAAGCCTGTCCGCTACGGATTTGGTTGCACAAAAACGGATGTCTCGACCATAAGTCGAATTGCCAGCCGCGTGCTGAAATGAGTTCATGGAGCTCTTGAAGCCAGGCCGCATGCATCCGTCGAAGTTGCGAAAAATTGCGAAGATTCGGACATGACGAACCTGACCATGGGTATCCGGGGCGCAACTGACCTGCCCCGTCACTCCCTGGCAGCCATGCCGACAATTTGGTGCTGCAGATTTTGGAGACGCGTTAAATGGCGCATAACGAAGCAGTCGACGTAGTTCTGGTAGGGGCCGGCATCATGAGTGCCACCCTGGCAGTACTGCTCAAAGAGCTCGACCCGGCGATCAAGCTGGAAGTCGTCGAGTTGATGGATTCTGGTGCTGCGGAGAGTTCCAACCCGTGGAACAACGCCGGTACCGGCCACGCCGGCCTGTGCGAGCTGAACTACACGCCGCAGGCAGCCGACGGCAGCGTCGATATCAAGAAAGCCGTGCACATCAACACCCAGTTCGAAGTGTCCAAGCAGTTCTGGTCGTACCTGACCAAGAAAGGCACCTTCGGCTCGTGCAAATCCTTCATCAGCCCGGTGCCGCACCTGAGCTTCGTTCAGGGTGACAAAGGCGTGTCGTTCCTCAAGGAACGCTTCAACGTGCTGCACAAGCACCACGCCTTCTCCGACATGGAATACACCGAAGACAAGGCCAAGATGGCCGAGTGGATGCCGCTGATGATGCCCGGCCGCTCGCCGGACGAAGTCCTGGCCGCGACCCGCGTGATGAACGGCACCGACGTCAACTTCGGCGCCCTGACCAATCAGTTGCTCAAGCACCTGACCAGCGCACCGGACACCCAGGTCAAGTACTGCAAGCGCGTCACCGGCCTCAAGCGTAACGGCGCCGGCTGGACCGTCAGCATCAAGGACGTCAACAGCGGCGCCAGCCGTGAAGTCGACGCCAAGTTCGTCTTCCTCGGCGCTGGCGGCGCGGCTCTGCCATTGCTGCAGGCTTCGGGCATCGAAGAAAGCAAAGGCTTCGGCGGCTTCCCGATCAGCGGCCAGTGGCTGCGTTGCGACAACCCGGAAGTGGTCAAGCACCACCAGGCCAAGGTCTACAGCCAGGCGGCAGTCGGTTCGCCACCGATGTCGGTGCCGCACCTGGACACCCGTGTGGTCGATGGCAAGAAATCCCTGCTGTTCGGGCCATACGCCGGTTTCACCACCAAGTTCCTCAAGCACGGCTCCTTCATGGACCTGCCGCTGTCGGTTCGCGCCGGCAACATCGGCCCGATGCTGGCGGTGGCGAAAAACAATATGGACCTGACCAAGTACCTGGTCAGCGAAGTGATGCAATCGATGGAGCAGCGTCTGGAATCCCTGCGCCGCTTCTACCCTGAGGCGAAAGCCGAGGACTGGCGCCTGGAAGTGGCCGGCCAACGGGTACAGATCATCAAGAAAGACCCGAAAAAAGGCGGCATCCTGCAATTCGGTACCGAACTGGTTGCGGCGAAAGACGGCTCCCTCGCCGCCCTGCTCGGCGCTTCGCCAGGTGCTTCGGTAACCGTTTCGATCATGCTCGAGCTGATCGAGAAATGCTTCCCGGCCAAGGCCAAGGGTGAGTGGGCGGCCAAACTGGCGGAGATCTTCCCGGCCCGCGAGAAGGTTCTGGAAACCGATGCTGCGCTGTATCGCAAGATCAACACGCAGAACAACATCGCCCTGGAACTGGTTGAAGAAAGCAGCGAGACCCCAAGCTTCGCTTGATCTTGCGCCATAAAAAAACGCCCCGCACTCAGTGAGTGCGGGGCGTTTTTTTATGGCCCTGAAAAGCAAAAGATCGCAGCCTTCGGCAGCTCCTACAGGGTAAACACAAATCCCATGTAGGAGCTGCCGCAAGCTGCGATCTTTTGATCTTGTCTTTTGCTCTTAACCGCGAGCCTTGTCGATCAGCTCGATGTACTCGGCCGCGTTACGCTGATCCTTGATCAGCTCAACGAAGGTCTGGCCCTGCGCGTCCTTGCCATCCACGTCGTAACCGGCCGCGACGAAAAACGTCAGGAAACGCTCGAAATCGTCGATGCGCAGGCCACGGTAGGCCTTGATCAGTTTGTGCAGCGACGGCGAAGTGGCGTCGACCGGTTCAAAATCGAGGAACAGCTTGATCTGCTCATCGCCGATCTCGTCACCAATCACCTGTTTCTTATCTTTACGCATTGCCGACTCCAGCTCGCAGACATTACACGGGGCGGGCAGTTTACCCCTGCCCAGCCACCAGGCTCAACGCGCACGAACGGCCCCGGTGTGCAGATCGGCCCAGATGTGGCCGTTGGCGTAACTGAGGAACTGTACATACACCGTGTCGTTGCGCAGCAGATCGATCACCACCCGGTACTGGGCCAGCGGGTAAAACAGGGTCAGGGTTTTGCTCTTGTCGTCATAAGCCGGTTTTTTCAGGCTTTTGCTTTCGCCATCGAAACTGACCAGCACCTGGGCGATGGTTGCGCCCTTGTTCAGTGACTTACCCTTGAGGCGAATCATCAGCGGCGACGTGACCGGAATCGGCTGCTGATTGGACTGGCGTTGCGCACCGACCACCACCGAATAATCGGTGACTTGCAGCAATTGTTGCTGCTCGGGTTCGGCATCGCGCAGGGTCAGATCATCCGGCGGCAGAAATTGACTGTGCATCGGCGCCGGGGCGGCGGCCAGGGGCAGGCTGAGGGTCAGCAACAGGGCGGCAAGACTGCGGATCAGAAGGCTCATGACAGGCTCCGGGGGCGGGGCCGAGCACTTTAGCAGTCTTTTAAAAGCAAAAGATCGCAGCGTTCCGCAGCTCCTACAGGGTGTACATCAATCCCATGTAGGAGCTGCGGCACGCTGCGATCTTTTGATCTTGCTTACATGCCTTTAACGGCGAAGATCCCGTTGGCGTTGCGCCAGTAACCTTTGTAGTCCATGCCGTAACCGAAGATGTAGCGGTCAATGCACGGCAGGCCGACGAAGTCTGCCTTCAGGTCAGGACGCGCCTTGCGGTCGTGATCCTTGTCGATCAGCACGGCGGTGTGCACTTTGCGCGCGCCGGCGTGTTTGCAGAAGTCGATGATCGCGCCCAGGGTGTGACCTTCGTCGAGGATGTCGTCGATGATCAGCACGTCGCGGTCGATGAACGAGACTTCCGGCTTGGCTTTCCAGAACAGGTCGCCGCCGCTGGTTTCGTTGCGATAACGGGTCGCGTGCAGGTAGGACGCTTCCAGCGGGAATTGCAGGTGAGTCAGCAGTTTTCCGGAGAAGATCAGGCCGCCGTTCATCACGCAGAACACCACCGGGTTGCTGTCGGCCAGTTGTTCGTTGATTTGTGCACCGACGCGGGCGATGGCGGCCTCGACTTCAGATTCGGTGTACAGGCAGTCAGCCTCTCGCATGATTTGACGGATATGCTCGAGATCAGCGGACATGGCGCTCTCCAGGGGGATGTTTTCGGAAAAGCGGGCAAAGGTACGCATCCCGTGAGGTCGAATCAAGCCTTAATGGACTAACGTACTCAATGTCCTATAGGACATCACCCTCGGATAGATTAATCTAGGCCGGTTTTTTTGCCCGCCGCCGGAGTTTTTCCATGCCCATCCTCGAGATCCGCCACCCGCTGATCCGCCATAAACTCGGCCTGATGCGCCGCGCCGATATCAGCACCAAGAATTTCCGTGAGCTTGCTCAGGAAGTCGGCGCCCTGTTGACCTATGAAGCTACAAAAGATCTGCCGCTCGAATCCTACGATATCGCCGGTTGGTGCGGCACTGTGTCGGTGGAGAAAATCGCCGGCAAGAAGATCACCGTCGTGCCGATCCTGCGCGCCGGCATCGGCATGCTCGAAGGCGTGCTGAGCCTGATCCCGGGTGCCAAGGTTTCCGCTGTGGGCGTTGCCCGCAACGAAGAAACCCTGCAAGCGCACACTTACCTGGAAAAACTGGTTCCGGAAATCGACGAACGGTTGGCGATGATCATCGACCCGATGCTCGCCACCGGCAGCTCCATGGTCGCGACCATCGACCTGCTGAAGAAGGCCGGCTGCAAGGACATCCGCGCCATGGTGCTGGTTGCTGCGCCGGAAGGCATTGCCGCCGTAGAAAAGGCTCACCCGGACGTGACCATCTACACCGCGTCCATCGATGAGCGTCTGAACGAACACGGTTACATCATCCCAGGGCTTGGCGATGCCGGTGACAAGATCTTCGGTACCAAGCAGAAGGACGCGTGAGCATGCAGCAAGAGTTCAACGATCCGCTCTGGCGCACGGTGCTGTCCGGCGCCCAGATGCTGTTCGTGGCTTTCGGCGCCTTGGTGCTGATGCCGCTGATCACGGGGCTTGACCCGAACGTGGCACTGTTTACCGCGGGTCTGGGGACGATTCTGTTCCAGATCGTCACCGGGCGTCAGGTGCCGGTGTTCCTCGCGTCGAGCTTTGCCTTCATCACCCCGATCATTCTCGCCAAGGGCCAGTTCGGCCTCGCCGCGACCATGGGCGGCGTGATGGCGGCCGGTTTCGTCTACACCTTCCTCGGCCTCGCCGTGAAAATCAAAGGCACCGGTTTCATTGACCGTCTGCTGCCGCCAGTGGTGATTGGTCCGGTGATCATCTCCATCGGCCTGGCCATGGCGCCAATTGCCGCGAACATGGCGATGGGCAAGGCGGGTGACGGTTCCGAGCTGATCCACTACCAGACCGCGATGATGATCTCGATGCCGGCACTGCTGACCACCTTGATCGTGGCGGTGTTCGGGAAAGGCATCTTCCGCCTGGTGCCGATCATTTCCGGGGTGCTGGTGGGTTTCGCCATGTCGTTCTATTTCGGCGTGGTCGATACCGCGAAGATTGCCGCTGCACCGTGGTTTGCGCTGCCGCACTTCACCGCGCCGGAGTTCAACTGGCAGGCGATCCTGTTCATCGTTCCGGTAGCCCTGGCTCCGGCCATCGAGCATATCGGCGGCGTAATTGCCGTGGGCAGCGTGACCGGTCGTGATTATCTGAAGAAGCCGGGCCTGCATCGCACCCTGCTCGGTGACGGCATCGCCACCACGGCGGCCGGTCTGTTTGGCGGCCCGCCGAACACCACCTACGCCGAAGTGACCGGCGCGGTGATGCTGACCAAGAACTACAACCCGAAAATCATGACCTGGGCGGCGATCTTCGCCATCACCCTGGCGTTCATTGGCAAGTTCGGCGCGCTGCTGCAAAGCATTCCGGTGCCGGTGATGGGCGGGATTCTGTGCCTGCTGTTCGGCTCGATCGCGGCAGTGGGGATGAACACTTTGATTCGTCACAAGATCGACCTCGGTGAGGCGCGCAATCTGGTGATCGTGTCGGTGACCCTGGTGTTCGGTATCGGCGGTGTGCTGGTCGGCACCGGCACTGGCCCGGACGACTTCGGCCTCAAAGGCATCGCGCTGTGCGCGGTGGTGGCGATTGCGCTGAACCTGATTCTGCCGGGCAATGATGGCTGGAAGAACAAGAAGGCGGATGAGCCGCTGATCTAAGGGTCTGGATGCTTGTTGTCTGACAGATAGCTTTCGCGAGCAGGCTCGCTCCCACATTGATCTTCGGTGCGCTGAAGATCCCCTGTGGGAGCGAGCCTGCTCGCGATGCTTTCAGAGGGCCAACGGCGCTCTCTCGCACAGGGTTGCCAACGCCTTCGCCCATTGCGGGTCGTCATTCAGGCACGGCACCAGCACCAGCTCCTCGCCCCCCGCTTCGCGGAACTGTTCCTTGCCGCGATCACCGATCTCTTCCAGCGTCTCGATGCAATCGGCGACAAACGCCGGACACATCACCAGAATCTTCTTCACCCCGCTTTGCGCCAGCTCGTCCAGCCGCGCTTCGGTGTAGGGTTCGATCCACTTTGCCCGCCCCAGACGCGACTGAAACGACACCGACCATTTGCCATCGGCAATGCCCGCGCGCCTGGCGAACTCGGCGGCGGTGCGCATGCACTGGGCGCGGTAACAGGTGGCCAGGACTGCCGGCGAGGCATTCTTGCAGCAATCCTCATTTTTCAAGCAGTGACTGCCAGTCGGATCGAGCTTGGTCAGGTGCCGCTCCGGCAAGCCATGGAAGCTCAGCAGCAAGTGATCGTAGTCCTGCTGCAAATGCGGGGTAGCGCTGGCGACCAGCGCGTCGATGTACTCAGGCTGATCGTAAAACGGTTGCAGCACCGAGAGTTTTACATCGAGCTTCTTCTCGCGAATCACCCGCTTGGCTTCTTCGATCACCGTGGTGGTGGTGCTGTCGGCGAACTGTGGATAAAGCGGTGCCAGCGTGATGCGCTTGTGCCCCGCAGCCACCAGTTGCAGCAACCTGGTTTCAATCGAAGGCTCGCCGTAACGCATGGCCAGTTCCACCGGGCCATGGGTCCACTGAGTGGTCATCTGTTGCTGCAGGCGGCGGCTCAGCACCACCAGCGGCGAGCCCTCCTCCCACCAGATCGAAGCGTAGGCATGGGCCGATTGCTCGGGGCGCTTGATCAGGATCAGCGACACCAACAGCCGCCGCACCGGCCACGGCAGGTCGATCACATACGGGTCCATCAGAAATTGATTGAGGTAGCTGCGTACATCGGCCACCGAGGTGGAGGCCGGGGAACCCAGGTTGACCAGAAGCAAGGCGTGATCGGTCATGCATCGTCCTATTTCAAAGGCGGCCGGAGAGATCATCCAAAGCCGCGCGCAAATCCGTGAACTGGAAAGTGAAACCCGCTTCCAGCAAGCGTGCCGGCATGGCCCGTTGGCCACCCAGCAACAGCAATGACATTTCGCCAAGCCCGACCTTCAGCGCCAGGGCCGGCATCGGCATGAACGCCGGGCGGTGCAGTACGCTGCCCAGCGTCTTCGCAAACTCGCGATTGCGCACCGGTTTCGGTGCGCACGCATTATAAGGACCGCTCGCCTGATCGCGGTGCAGAAGAAAATCAATCAGGGCGATTTGATCATCGATGTGAATCCACGGCATCCACTGCCGACCATTGCCCAGCGGCCCACCCAACCCGAGTTTGAACGGCAACAACAGCCGCGACAAAAAGCCGCCCTCGGCCGACAGCACCAGCCCGGTTCGCACCAGCACCACACGAATGCCCTGAGCCTCGGCACGTTGCGCGGTTTCCTCCCAGGCAATGCACAACTGACTGGCAAAGTCGTCGATCACTGGCGGCGAATCTTCGGTCAGCTCGCGTTCGCCGCCGTCGCCGTACCAGCCAACAGCCGAACCGGAGATCAACAACGGCGGTTTCTGCTGCCGTGTTTCCAGCCAGGCCAGCAGGGTTTCGGTGAGCGTGATGCGGCTGCTCCACAACAACGCCTTGCGCCGATGGGTCCATGGCCGATCAGCGATCGGCGCACCGGCCAGGTTGACCACGGCGTCCAACGGCTCGTTGCCGAAGTCTTCGAGGCGCGCAATCGCGCGCACCTGCCCGCCACAGATTTTCGCGACCTTTTCCGGGCGTCGACTCCACACCGTCAATTGATGGCCCTGCCCCGACCAGTGTCGGCAGAGCTGACGGCCTATCAAACCAGTACCGCCGGTCAGCAATATGCGCATGACTTCTTCCTCGCGTGGCGTTTTACCCGGATCACTAGTCTATTTTTATAAGCAGGGATCTTTTCTATCGGGCAGGCTCTATTGTTTAACCATAGGCCAAGCTGTCAGAACGAGAACGCTAGAAGTTATACCAAAAAACAAAATTGTACAGGTTTCATTGACGGCGTAGTCTGTACAGAAAGGTAAACGAGGCCCCTATGACTGTACCTATCGCAATCATCGGCACCGGCATCGCCGGACTCTCCGCCGCGCAGGCGCTGACAGAGGCCGGACACACCGTCCAGCTCTTCGACAAAAGCCGCGGCAGTGGCGGACGCATGTCGAGCAAACGCAGCGACGCCGGTTCGCTGGACATGGGCGCGCAATACTTCACCGCCCGCGACCGGCGTTTCGTCACGGAAGTGCAACGCTGGCAGAGCCTGGGCTGGGTCGCCGAGTGGACGCCGCAGCTCTACACCTTTCAGGGCGGACAACTGAATCTGTCGCCGGACGAACAGACGCGCTGGGTCGGCACGCCACGCATGAGCGCGATCACCCGGGGTTTGCTCGACGGTCTGGAAGTGCACTTCGCCTGCCGTATCACCGAGGTGTTTCGCGGTGAAGAACACTGGCACCTGCAGGACGCCGAAGGCTTTACCCACGGTCCTTTCAGTCACGTGGTGATTGCGACGCCAGCGCCGCAAGCCACTGCATTGCTGGCTGCCGCACCAAAACTCGCTGGCGCCGCCGCCGGGGTGAAAATGGACCCGACCTGGGCCGTCGCCCTCGCCTTCGATACGCCACTGGATACGCCGATCGAAGGCTGCTTCGTGCAGGACAGCCCCATCGACTGGCTTGCACGCAATCGCAGTAAACCGGGGCGCGATACCACCTGCGACACCTGGGTGCTGCACGCCAGCAGCGCCTGGAGTCGGCAACACATCGACCTGTCCAAGGAAGCTGTCATCGAGCAACTGCACGGTGCATTCGCCGAACTGTTGCACAGTGCGATGCCCGCTCCGACCTTCAGCCTCGCCCACCGCTGGCTCTACGCCCGCCCTGCGACCGGCCATGAATGGGGCACGCTGGCCGACGCCGATCTGGGCCTCTACGCCTGTGGCGACTGGTGCCTGTCGGGGCGTGTCGAAGGCGCCTGGCTCAGCGGTCAGGAAGCCGCGCGCCGCTTGCACGAGAACCTGCAGTGAACCGTATCAATCCGCAAAAACTGCTGCTGTCGAAGTGGACAGCAGCCCACCCGCAAAACCGCGAAAAACATTTTCTGGTCACCGAGCTGTTCCGTGATGAGGAAGGCACGGTGCTGGAGATTGAGTTGCAGGCGGTGCTGACCAAGCGCGCCGAACGCCTCGATTGGCAGACGCTGAAGAACAACGATCACTGGCTACTGGGCTGGAAATAAACATCCTGCAGGAGTGAGCCTGCTCGCGATGGCGTCGTATCAGGCAACATCAAGGCTGCTGACATACCGCTATCGCGAGCAAGCTCACTCCTACGGGGGATTGGGGAATCCGCAAAAAACTTATACAAATGAGTTGACTTGTACACGCATGAATCTATGCTGAGGAAAAGTTGTACAGAGATTAATATCTGTACAGGAATAGATTCGAGGTGTGCATGTCCGATCTTTCTGCTTCCCGGCCAAAAATCGCCATCAGCGCCTGCCTGATGGGCGCCGAAGTGCGCTTCAACGGTGGGCATAAAGAATCGCGGCTGTGCAGCCGCACCCTTGCCGAGCATTTCGAATTTGTGCCGGTATGCCCCGAAGTTGCCATTGGCCTGGGCATCCCCCGCGAACCGATCCGCCTGGTCGGCGATCCCGATGCTCCCCAAGCCATCGGCACGGTCAACCCGCAAATCAATGTCACTGAACCGCTGGCGGCCTACGGGCAGAAAATGGCTGGCGAGCTTGATGACATCTGCGGCTACATCTTCATGCAGCAGTCGCCTTCCTGCGGTCTGGAGCGGGTCAAGGTCTATCACGCCAATGGCGCGCCGGTGAACGGCGGCGGCCGTGGCATCTACGCTCAGGCGTTCTGCGCGCAGCACCCTGACCTGCCGGTGGAAGAAGCCGGGCGCCTGAACGATCCGGTGCTGCGAGAAAACTTCATCACCCGCGTGCTCGCCTACAGCGCCTGGCAACAGGTGCTCGAACAAGGCTTGAGTCGCCGCGCACTGACCGAATTCCACTCGCGCTACAAATACCTGCTGATGGCGCACAACCCGGAGCAATACAAAGCCCTGGGCAAACTGCTGGGCAACATGGGCAAGACCGATCCGGTCGAACTCGGCCCGCATTATTTCAGCGAGTTGATGAGCGCGTTGAAGAAATGCGCCACCCGCCGCACCCACAGTAATGTCCTGCAGCACATCAGCGGCTATCTGAAACAGGCGATCAGCCCTGAAGACAAACAGGAAATGCAGCATGTGATCGGCCAGTACCGCCATGGCATCGTGCCGCTGGTGGTGCCGTTGACCTTGCTCAAGCATCACTTTCGCCAACACCCGGATCCCTACATTGCGCAACAGGTTTACCTGCAGCCGCACCCGGAAAATCTCAGCTTGCGAAACGCCATTTAATGAACGACAAACTCGACACCAGCGCCCAGGAAGACCTAGGTGCCGACTTCAAGAAAGCCCTCGACGAGGGCTGGCTGCCCATCCGCGAAGTGGCGCGGCAGACCGGGGTCAACGCCATCACCCTGCGCGCCTGGGAGCGCCGTTACGGGCTGGTCGTGCCGCAACGTACGCCCAAGGGCCATCGCCTGTATTCCAGCGAACATGTGCAACAAATCCTGACCATCCTGACCTGGCTCAACCGCGGCGTCGCGGTCAGTCAGGTCAAGCCGCTTCTCGACACTCCGCAAGCCTTTACCGAGACGGTGGCAAACGACTGGCAGCGCCAGCGCCAGGTGTTGCTCGACGCCGTCACTCGCCTCAACGAACGCAGCCTCGACGACAGCATCAATCAGGCCATGGCCCTGTATCCGCCACGCACCCTGTGCGAGCAATTGCTGCTGCCACTGCTGGCCGAGCTCGAGCAACGCTGGCAGGGCCAGTTCGGTGCACAGATGGAACGGGTGTTCTTTTATTCGTGGTTGCGCAGCAAATTCGGCGCGCGCATCTACCATAACAATCGACAGTTACACACCGCTCCGCTGCTGTTGATCAATCACTCCGACCTGCCACTGGAACCGCACCTGTGGTTGTGCGCGTGGCTAATCAGCAGCGCCGATTGCCCGGTGCAAGTGTTCGACTGGCCGCTGACGGCCGGAGAACTCGCGCTGGCGGTCGACCATCTGCAAGCGCGCGGCGTGCTGCTGTACTCCAGCAAGGCGATGAATCTGGCGCAACTGCCAAAACTGCTGAATGGCGTCAGTGCCCCTAAACTGCTGGTCGGACCAACGGTATGCATCCACCAGACCGAGTTGTCCGTAAGACCCCATGAGATCGCTGATTTGATCCTGGCCGAAGACCCGCTCTCGGCGCATCAGGAACTGGTTCAGCGTGGGCTGATTTAATGGAAACCGCGATGCAATTGATCTGGCTGCGCAGCGATTTGCGCCAACATGACAACACCGCTCTCGCGGCCGCCGCAACGCGCGGGCCAACATTTGCCGTGTATCTGCTGAGCCCGCAGCAATGGCTGGAACATGACGACGCCGCGTGCAAGGTCGACTTCTGGCTGCGCAACCTGCGTGAGCTGAGCAGTCGCCTCGGCGAGCTGAACATCCCGTTGCTGCTGCGCACCGCCAATCATTGGGATCAGGCCCCGGCGGTGCTGCTCGAGCTTTGTGTGCAATTGAATATTCAGGCTGTGCACGTCAACGAAGAATATGGCATCCACGAAAGCCAGCGCGACGCCGCGGTGGCGGTGGCCCTGAAGAGCAAAGGCATCGCTTTCCACAGTTACCTTGACCAACTGCTGTTCAAGCCCGGTACGGTACTGACCAAAACCGAAACCTACTTTCAGGTGTTCAGCCAGTTCCGCAAGGTCTGCTATGAACGCCTGCACCGCTCGATGCCGGCGCTGGTGAAGACGCCCGGCAAACAGGCAGAGCTGAACATCGACAGCGATCCGGTACCGGCATCCGTCGCCGGTTTTGCAACGCCGAGCGAGTCTTTGCGCGCACTGTGGCCGGCCGGCGAACAGGAAGCCCGGCGCCGTCTCGATACCTTCGCCGACGCGCAGATCGACTACTACCAGAGCGAACGCGACTTCCCGGCCAAACCCGGCACCAGCCAACTGTCGGCGTACCTCGCCGCCGGGGTAATCTCGCCGCGCCAATGCCTGCATGCGGCCCTGCAAAGCAATCAGGGCGAGTTCGACAGTGGCAAGGTCGGCGCGGTGACCTGGATCAACGAGCTGCTGTGGCGCGAGTTCTACAAACACATTCTGGTCGGCTACCCACGGGTTTCGCGCCACCGCGCATTTCGCCCGGAAACCGAAGCCCTGGCCTGGCGTGATGCGCCGGACGATCTGGCGGCCTGGCAAGAGGCACGCACCGGTTTGCCAATCATCGATGCGGCCATGCGCCAACTGCTGGAAACCGGCTGGATGCATAACCGCTTGCGGATGATTGTGGCGATGTTCCTGACCAAGAATCTGCTGATCGACTGGCGTGAAGGCGAGCGCTTTTTCATGCGCCACCTGATCGACGGCGATCTGGCGGCGAACAACGGTGGCTGGCAATGGAGCTCTTCGACCGGCACCGATTCGGCACCGTACTTCCGCATCTTCAATCCGTTGAGCCAATCGGAAAAATTCGACAGCGAAGGCCTGTTCATCAAGCACTGGCTGCCTGAACTGGCCGGTCTGAACAAGAAGGAAGTACACAACCCGGCCAGCGCCGGCGGGCTGTTCAGCGTCGCCAACTATCCGTCGCCGATCGTCAATCTCGGGGCTTCGCGCGAACGCGCGCTGGCGGCTTTCAAGAACCTGCCGTCGCGCTCGTCTATGGATGAAGTTCATGAGTGAATTCCTGCGCCGCTTCGCCCGCCAGTTCGCCGAGTTGAACAAAGACAACTTGCAACGTCTGGGCGAGCTGTACAGCGATGACATTCACTTCACCGACCCGCTGCATGAAGTGCAGGGTTTGAAGCAACTGCGACATTACTTCAGCGAGCTGTACGCCAACGTCAGCGAACTGCGCTTCGATTTCCACGGCTTCGACCAGATCGCTGACGGTGAAGGTTACCTGCGCTGGGTCATGAGTTACCGCCACCCGCGTCTGGCCGGTGGTCAATTGATTCGCGTCGCCGGGTGTTCGCACCTGCTGTGGCGGGACAAGGTTTATCGCCACCGGGATTATTTCGATGCCGGGGCCATGCTGTATGAACATTTACCCGTATTGGGCCGGGTGATCGCCTGGTTGAAAAGGAGAATGGGATGAGTCGTACACCTCCACGGCGTTATTGGCTGACCGGTGCCAGCAGTGGCATCGGCGCAGCACTGGCTGAAGACATTCTGAAAAGCGGCGCGCATCTGGCTGTAAGCTCGCGTCAGGTTGCACCGCTCAAAGTGCTGTCGCAACGCTACCCGGGGCAAGTGCTGGTGGTGGCCGGCGACCTGACCAACAGTCAGACCGTGCGCGAAATCGGCCAGCAGATCGAACAGGCCTGGGGCTCACTGGACAGCGTAATTCTCAATGCCGGCACCTGCGAGTATGTCGACGCCCGCCAGTTCGATGCCTCGATCATCGAACACGTGGTGCGCACCAACCTGCTCGCCAGCAGCTACTGCATCGAAGCAGCCCTGCCGTTGCTGCGCAAAGGCACCGCGCCGCATCTGATCGGCATGGCCAGTTCCGTGACCTACCTGCCGCTGCCCCGAGCCGAAGCCTACGGCGCGTCGAAGGCCGGGCTGCGCTATCTGTTCGAATCGCTACGGATCGACCTGGCCGTCGAGGGCATCGATGTCACCATCATCAGCCCGGGTTTTGTCGAAACCCCGCTGACCGCGAAAAACGACTTCCCGATGCCGTTGAGCTGGCCTGTGGATAAAGCGGCGCGGCACATCTTCGCCAAGCTCAAGGATCGTCCGCTGGAGATCGCCTTTCCGGCACTGTTCATGGCGGCGCTGTGGCCACTGTCGAAGCTGCCGGCGCGCCTGCAACTGGCGATCGGCAAGCGCATGGTGCGCAGCAACCCACCGCTGCGAGACCCGATATGAAGATTGCCATTGTCGGCAGCGGGATCGCCGGCCTGACCTGCGCCCACCTGCTCAATCGCCGACACGACATCACGGTGTTCGAGGCCAGCGACTGGGTCGGCGGTCACACGCACACCGTGCAGGTAACCGTCGATGGCCGCGAATATGCCGTGGACACTGGGTTCATCGTGTTCAACGACTGGACCTATCCGAACTTCATTCGATTGCTCGGCCAGCTCGGCGTGTCGTTCAAACCGACGGAAATGAGCTTCTCGGTCACCGACCCGGACACCGGTCTGGAATACAACGGCAACAACCTCAACAGCCTCTTCGCCCAGCGCAGCAACCTGCTGTCCCCGGGGTTCTGGCGCATGTTGCGCGACATTCTGCGCTTCAATAAAGAAGCCCAGCGCGACCTCGCCGAACAGCGCATTGCCGCCGATACCACGCTCGACGATTACCTCAAGGCTGGCGGTTATGGCGAACGTTTCATCCTGCATTACATCGTGCCGATGGGCTCGGCGATCTGGTCGATGCCGATGGCCGAGATGCTCAATTTCCCGCTGCAATTCTTTGTGCGCTTCTTCAAGAATCATGGCCTGCTGTCAGTCAGTGATCGCCCGCAATGGCAGGTGATCGAGGGCGGCTCCAGTGCCTATGTCGCGCCACTGACCGCAGCGTTCCAGGACAAGATCCGCCTCAGTTGCCCGGTGACGCGCATCGATCGCGATGAACATGGCGTGGTTATCCACAGCCCGGCCGGTATCGAGCGTTTCGACAAAGTCGTGCTCGCCTGCCACAGCGACCAGGCCCTGCAATTGCTTGGCACGCCAAGCCAGGCGGAACGCTCGATCCTCGGCGCCCTGCCCTATGCCGATAACGAAGTTGTGCTGCATACCGATACCCGTCTGCTGCCGACCCGCAAACTGGCGTGGGCCAGCTGGAACTATCGCTTGAGCGGCGCCGGCCATACCCACGCGGCCGTCACTTACGACATGAACATCCTGCAGGGTATTCAGAGTGACACGACGTTCTGCGTCAGCCTCAATCAGAGCGCCGGGATCAGCCCGTTCAAGGTGCTCGCCAAATACACCTACGCCCACCCGCAATTCAGCCTCGCGGCGGTAGCGGCGCAGAACCGCTGGGCAGAAATCGACGGTCAGCAGCACACCCATTATTGCGGCGCCTACTGGGCCAACGGCTTTCATGAGGACGGCGTGGTCAGCGCGTTGCGCGTGGCCGCCGCGTTCGGGGAAAGCTTATGAACAGCGCCCTGTACAGCGGCTGGATTGGCCATCGGCGCTTTTCGCCCAGACGCCACGAATTCCGTTACCGGATCGGTCTGTTGTACCTCGATCTGGCGGAACAGGACGCCGTGTTCGAACTGTCGCCGTTTGCCGGTCGCAGCCGCTTTGCACCGTTTTCGTTTCGCGAAACCGACTACCTGAAAACCTTCACCGGCAGCGGCATGCGCCTGATCGATGCGGTGCGCCAGCAAGTCGGCGTCGCCATCGGCCATCAACCGCAGGGTTCGATCTGCCTGCTGACCCAACCGCGCAGTTGGGGTCTGGCGTTCAATCCGGTGAGCTTCTTTTATTGCCACGAGGCCGACGGACAACTGGCGGCGATTCTCTGCGAAGTCACCAACACGCCGTGGCGCGAACGTTATCACTACGTGCTGCCGGCCCGGACGCCGACCGACTTACGAGACTTTCACCAACACTTCGCCGTGGCCAAGGCCTTTCATGTCTCGCCGTTTTTGCCGCGTGACCTCGAGTACCGCATGAGCTTCAGCCCGGCTGCGCAAAAGCTCGGTGTGCACATGGCCGACTGGCAGGGTGAGCACAAGCTGTTCGACGCCACGCTCAATCTGCAGCGCGAACCCCTCGACCGCCACAGCCTGCACCGCTACTTGCGACGTTTTCCGTGGATGACCGCGAAAACCTGTCTGGCGATTTATTGGCAAGCCGTGCGCCTGTTGCTCAAGCGTGCCCCGATTTTTGCTCATCAGGCTGCCGACGGCAGCTTTCAGATCGCCACTGTGCCTCCCAAGGAGCACCGCCATGAAATCCTCTAGCCTGTCGGTCAGTCGCTTCAGCACCAACGGTTTGACCGGTTCGCTGCTGCGTCGCGGCGTTTTGCGGCAACTCAGTCAGCTCAAACACGGGCAGTTGCTGGTGGTCGAGGACGGCGAACGCCTGATGTTCGGTACGCCGGGCAGCCACCTGCTCGGCGAAATCCATGTGCAGGACGCGGCGGTGTGGGGCATGGTCGCCGGCAACGGATCGATTGGCGCGGGCGAGGCGTTTATCCACGGTTACTGGAGTTCACCGGATCTGACGGCGGTCGTGCGCGTGTTCGTCAGCAACCTCGACGTGCTCGACGCCATGGAGCGCGGTCTGGCCCGCCTCAGCCGGCCGCTGGTGCAAGGCCTGCACTGGCTCAACCGCAACACGCGCAAGGGTTCGCAGAAAAACATCGCGGCGCACTATGACCTCGGCAACGATCTGTTCGAACAGTTTCTCGACCCGACCATGATGTATTCGGCGGCGCAGTTCCTCAGTCCCGACGACAGCTTGGAACAGGCTCAGTTGAACAAGCTGGAACGGATCTGCCAGAAGCTCGCACTCAAGCCCGAAGATCACCTGCTGGAGATCGGCACCGGTTGGGGCAGCATGGCGCTCTACGCCGCGCAGCACTACGGCTGCCGTGTCACCACCACGACGCTGTCGAAAGAGCAGTACGCGTTTACCGCCAGGCGCATTGAAGCACTGGGGTTGCAGGATCGGGTGACACTGCTGCTCAAGGATTATCGCGACCTCACCGGCGAGTACGACAAACTGGTGTCGATCGAGATGATCGAAGCGGTCGGTCACCGCTTCCTGCCCACCTATTTCAAGCAATGCGCGCACCTGCTCAAGAGCAACGGCCTGATGCTGTTGCAGGCGATCACCATCCGCGAGCAGCGCTACGAGCAGGCCAAGCGCGGCGTCGACTTCATCCAGCGCTACATCTTCCCCGGCGGCGCCCTGCCCTGCGTGCAGAAGATGCTCGAAGTGGTCAGCCGCGAGACCGATATGAACCTGCTGCACATGGAAGACTTCGGCCTGCACTACGCCCGCACCCTGCGCCTGTGGCACGAAAACTTTCGCCGCGCCCATGGCCGCTTGAGCGAATTGGGTTACGACGATTACTTCCTGCGCTTGTGGGAGTTTTACCTGTGCTACTGCGAGGGCGGGTTTCTGGAGCGCACCATCGGCACCGCGCAACTGCTGCTGGCCAAACCGGCCGCAATGCCGGCGCCGTTGCTCGGACGCTTCGATGCTTGAGCGGCTGACCAATGCCGTGCTGTTCCAGCTCGGCTGGCTGGCCTGTGTGCTCGGCGGCAACAGTCTGTGGCTGCTGCTGGCGCTGGCGGTGTTGGTGATTCACCTGGGCTGGATCAGCAGTTGGGCGGCGGAAGGTCGCCTGATCCTCAGCGTGGTGCTTGTCGGTACAGCCGTAGACAGTCTGTTGCGCGCTGCCGGCGTGTTCGAATTCCAGGATCTGTCGCCACTGATTCCGCTGTGGCTGATGTTGCTATGGGCCTTGCTCGCCACCACGTTGCGGCACTGCCTGCAATGGAGCGCCCGGCCCTGGTGGCTGGCCAGCGTGCTAGGCGCAGTGGGTGGCGCCATCTCCTATTACGGCGGTGGACGTTTGGCCGGGGTGCAGTTTCCCTACGGTGAACTGCCGACCCTGATCGGCATCGGCCTGCTCTGGGCGCTGCTGTTTCCGCTGCTGCATGCGATGGCTCGGCGATTGGCCCACTGAGCGTCTGTCAGGCCTTTCACACAGCAACCGGCGGCTGCCTTACACTGCGCAGCATGAAAACCATTCCCCACCAGCAAATCACCGAGCCCGCGGTCACCTGTTCGACCTGCGCAGCGTGCTGTTGCCAACTCGAAGTGATGCTGATCACCGACACCGGCGTGCCTGAGCGCTTTATCGATACTGATGAGTGGGGTGGTGAAGTGATGCTGCGTCTGGACGACGGCTGGTGCGCGGCGCTGGATCGCGACAGCATGATGTGCACGATCTATGAGAAACGTCCGCTGATCTGTCGCGAATTCGAGATGGGCGCACCGGAGTGCATTGAAGAACGCAAAGGCATTGCCACTGCCTACCGTTGATTAGATGCAAAAAGATCGCAGCCCGCGGCAGCTCCTGCAGGGGATTGGGTTTCCTGTAGGAGCTGCCGAAGGCTGCGATCTTTTGATTGTGCTTACAGCGGCATCGTGTAATGCAGCGCGTAGCTTTCTACACCGTCGTTGCTGCTGGCCAGGCCGGCGTTGGAATAGTGCGTCGCACGAATCCCCACTTCATGCCCGCCATTGAAGCGCAGACCAAAACCGATACGGTCTTCGAACTGGAAAGAGCCGCCGATGTTGTTGCTCTCATACTTGGTGTTGGAGAACGCTGCCACACCAATGCCCGCCTCAACATACGGCTTGACCGACTGACCGGCAAACTCGTAAACGAATACCGGGGAGAACGACAGGCTGTTGTTGCTCGAAGTCTTGTCACCCTCCCAGTAAGTGTAAGCGCCGCTCCAGTAACCGGTCAGGCGACCGACGTCACTTTGCAGCCAGCTCTTGTCCCAATCGAAATTCATGCCCAGGCGATAGGTCATGGTCGAATCGCTGGTCGCACCCACTGCAAACTCAACGCCTGCGGCTTGTGCGGTAATACTTTGCCCCATCAGTGCGGCCGCAATCGCGGCCAAGCAGAATAGTCGCTTCACGTTGAAACTTCCTTTTCCGGAACGATCGTTTGGTTTTCTAGATAACTCATCGCTATAGAAGCTAGCGCCTGATTATAAGTTCAGCTGTTTTTTTAGTTATTTCACATTTTTTTTACAAGCTGAATTTTTCGACGTCGCCGGCAACCTGACCCAACAGGGGCAGGGTCTTGCGGAAGAACTCGGGGTCGGCGCTGGTCCAGAATCTGACCGGGCGGTTCGGCCCCTCGGCGAGCAGATTACGTTCGGCCAGCAACCGTTGCAGTTGCCGCGCTACGGCTGCACCAGTGTCAATCAGGCTGATGCTGTCGGGAATCATCGTCTTGAGCATCGGCTTGAGAAACGGATAGTGAGTGCAACCGAGAATGATCGTGTCGCAACCGTTGGCCAGCAGCGGATCGACGTAGTGCTGCAGCAACGTGCGCAACTCGGCGCTGTGCAGATCACCGCTTTCAATCAGTTCCACCAGGCCGGGGCACGGCTGGGTGATGACGCGAACGTCAGCGGCGAAGCGGTCGAGCAACGCGGCGAACTTGGCACTCTGCAACGTGCCGGTGGTGGCGAGTACACCAACCACACCACTGCGGGTGGCGGCAGCTGCAGGTTTGACCGCTGGCTCCATGCCGACAATCGGCCACTCGGGAAAATCACGGCGCAGATCGGCAACCGCGGCCACCGTCGCTGTGTTGCAAGCGATCACCAGGGCCTTGGCGCCCTGCTCCCGGAAAAATCCGGCCATCACATTGCAGCGCTGGCGGATGAACTCCGGGGTTTTCTCGCCGTAGGGAATGTGCCCGCAATCGGCGAAATACAGCAGGGATTCATGGGGCAGCAAACGCTGGATTTCAGCCAGTACCGACAAGCCGCCGACACCGGAATCGAACACCGCGATGGGTGCCTCACGCATGCTGCGAACCACAGACACTGCACCCCGGATCGCGCTTGACCCGCAGTTCACGAAAGCGCGAACCCAGTGCATCGATCAACAGCAAACGCCCCACCAACGGTTCGCCAAAGCCCACCAGCACTTTCAACGCTTCAAGCGCCTGCAGGCTGCCAACCAGCCCCACCAGGGGCCCGACCACACCGGCCTCGCTGCACGTCAGTTCGGCTTCGCTGCCATGCCCGTACAGGCAGTGGTAGCACGGACTTTCCGGGCGACGCGGGTCGAACACCGACAACTGCCCTTCCAGACGAATCGCCGCGCCGCTGACCAGCGGTTTGCGCGCGGCCACACACGCGGCGTTGACCGCCTCGCGAGTGGAGAAGTTATCGGAGCAGTCGAGCACCAGATCCACCGCCGAAACGGCGGCGGCCAGGGAATCCTCGTCCAGCGCCTGACGATGAGGCACCAGTTTAATCTCGGGATTGATCGCGCTCAGGCGCTTGAGCGCCGAGTCGACCTTGCTCATGCCGACGCTGTCGGTGTCATGAATGATCTGGCGCTGCAGGTTGGTCAGGTCGACCGTGTCGAAATCCGCCAGATGCAATTCACCGACACCGGCCGCCGCGAGATACAGCGCGACCGGGGCACCGAGACCGCCGAGGCCGACGATCAGCACGCGGCTGTCTTTCAGCTTCAGCTGCCCGTCGATGTCGATGTGTTGCAGCAGAATCTGCCGGCTGTAGCGCAGCAATTCCTGATCATTCAGCACGGCAGGCGCCCCAGGCTGATCCGTTGATGGCCGCCCAGATCGGTGCGGCTGTGAACCTCTTCGAACCCGCGAGTCAGCAACAGATCACGCACGGCTTCGGCTTGATCATAGCCGTGTTCGAGCATCAGCCAGCCGCCGGCTTCCAGATGATCCGGGGCCTGGGCGACGATCAGACGCAGATCGTCGAGCCCGTCGACACCGGCCACCAACGCACTGGTCGGCTCGAAGCGCACGTCGCCTTCGACCAGATGCGGGTCGGCGGCGGCGATGTATGGCGGATTGCTGATGATCAGATGGAAACGCTGGCCTGTGAGGGCGCTGAACCAGTGACTGCTCAGCACCGTGGCGTTGCTCAGGTTCAAACGCTGACGGTTGCGTTCGGCGAGGGCCACGGCTTCCAGCACGCGATCCACCGCCGTGACGTTCCACGCCGGACGCTCGCTGGCCAGGGCCAACGCAATCGCGCCGCTGCCGGTGCCCAGATCCAGGACGTTCGCCGGCGTTGCCGCCAGCAGTTCCAGTGCGGCTTCGACCAGCAACTCGGTGTCCGGGCGCGGGATCAGCGTGTGCGGCGCGACTTCCAGATCGAGCTTCCAGAACCCCTGCTGACCAAGGATGTAGGCCACCGGCTCGCCACTTCGACGCCGTTGCAGGTACTCGGTAAAAATCAGCACCGCTTCGCTGGGTACGATGCGCTCGGGCCAGGTGTGCAGGAAGCTTCGCGATTTGCCCAGTGCCGCGGCCAGGAGCAATTCGGCATCCAGGCGCGCGGTGGGCGAGTCCGGCAGTTCGGCGGCGCGCAACAGACTGGCAATGATGGTCATTTATTCACCTATCGCTGCAAGTTGGTCGGCCTGGTATTCGGCCAGCAAAGGCTCGATCACCGCTTCAACGCCACCGGCGAGGATTTCATCGAGGGAGTACAGGGTCAGGTTGACGCGATGGTCGGTGACCCGGCCCTGGGCAAAGTTGTACGTTCGAATGCGCTCGGAACGGTCACCGGAACCGACCAGCAATTTACGCTCGCTGGCAATCGCATTGGCAGCTGCGGCGGTCTGCTGATCGTTGAGTTTGGCCGACAGCCAGGCCATCGCCCGGGCACGGTTCTTGTGCTGGGAACGTTCTTCCTGACACTCGACGACGGTGCCGGTCGGTATGTGCGTGATGCGGATTGCCGAGTCGGTGGTGTTGACGTGCTGACCACCGGCCCCTGAGGAGCGATAAGTGTCGACACGCAGATCCGCCGGGTTGATCTCGATGGCTTCGCGCTCGTCCGGCTCGGGCAACACCGCCACGGTGCAGGCCGAGGTGTGGATACGGCCCTGGGATTCGGTGGCAGGTACACGCTGTACGCGGTGCGCGCCGGACTCGAATTTCAGCTTGCCGTAAACGTTGTCGCCTTCAATGCGAGCGATGACTTCTTTATAGCCTCCGTGCTCGCCTTCGTTTTCCGAAAGAATCTCCACGCGCCAGCCACGTCGTTCGGCGTAACGCGAGTACATGCGGAACAGATCGCCGGAGAAGATCGCCGCCTCGTCGCCACCGGTACCGGCGCGAATTTCGAGAAAGACGTTACGCCCGTCATTGGGATCCTTGGGCAGCAACATGCGCTGCAGATCATCTTCCAGCCTGATCAGCAATTCCTTGGCTTCGCGGACTTCTTCCACGGCCATTTCACGCATGTCCGGGTCGCTGTCCTTGAGCAGCGCCTGGGCGCCTTCAAGATCACTTTGTACGTCGAGCAGCTTTTTATAGCCTTGTACCACCGGCTCGAGTTCGGCGTATTCCTTGGAATAAGCGCGGAATCTGGCCTGATCGGCAATGACTTCGCCGTCGCCGAGCAGCGCGGTCAGTTCCTCGAAACGGTCCTGGAGGGTGTCCAGCTTGTTGAGCAGTGACGCTTTCATTGCGGTTTTTTATCCGAAAAACTATCCGGTGAGCCCTCGAGGGCAAAGAGTTCCTGGGCCATGGCCAGCGCATCGAGGCGGCCTTCGGCAGAAAGCTTTTTCAGCTGCACGCTTGGCGCATGCAGCAGTTTATTGGTCAGGCCACGGGCCAGTTGCCCGAGCACGTCTTCGGCGTTGCCGCCGTTGGCCAGCAGACGCAGGGCTTTTTGCAGCTCCTCGTCGCGCAGGCGTTCGCTCTGTTGCCGATAAGCCTTGAGCACATCGACCGCCGCCAGCTCACGCAGACGCACCATGAAATCGTCGGCGCCGACCGAGACCATCTCTTCCGCCGCCTGGGCTGCGCCCTGACGACTTTTGAGGTTCTCGGCAACCACTTCGTGCAGATCGTCGACGCTGTACAGGTAAACGTCGTCGAGTTCGCCGACTTCCGGCTCGATGTCGCGGGGTACGGCGATGTCGACCATGAAGATCGGCTTGTGCTTGCGCTGCTTCAGCGCGCTTTCCACCGCGCCCTTGCCGAGGATCGGCAACTGGCTGGCGGTCGAACTGATCACGATATCGCTGCGCACCAACTCTGCCGGAATGTCCGACAGCAGCACCGCGTGCGCGCCGAACTGCTCGGCCAGAAGGCTGGCGCGCTCCAGCGTACGGTTGGCGACCACGATGCGCTTGACCCCCAGCTCATGCAAATGGCGGGCGACCAGCGTGATGGTCTCGCCAGCGCCTATCAGCAGGGCCTGACTGCGTTGCAGGTCGCTGAAAATCTGCTTGGCCAGGCTGACCGCGGCAAACGCCACGGACACCGGGTTTTCGCCGATGGCGGTGTCGGTACGCACTTGCTTGGCGGCATTGAACGTCGCTTGAAACAGCCGCCCCAACAGCGGGCCGATGGTCCCGGCCTCACGCGCCACGGCGTAGGCCGATTTCATCTGGCCGAGAATCTGCGGTTCGCCCAGCACCAGCGAGTCGAGCCCGGAGGCGACGCGCATCATGTGACGAACTGCCGCATCATCTTCATGCACATAAGCACTCGCGCGCAGCTCATCGAGGCTTAAATGGTGATAATCGGCCAGCCAGCGCAGAACCAGATCAGCCGAAACCTGATCCTGTTCTATATACAGCTCACTGCGATTGCAGGTGGAGAGGATCGCAGCTTCGCGGCTGTCGGTGAGTCGGCAGAGCTGCTGCAAGGCCTCCACCAGCTGCTCAGGGGTAAAGGCCACGCGCTCGCGGACGTCTACTGAAGCAGTCTTGTGGTTAATACCGAGTGCAAGGAAGGCCATTCAAGGTCGCTGATGGTGACGTGAAGCCGGCAATTGTCCTACTTCGTCAGATTCAGAACAACTACCGCTGACTATTGTCCCAATTGTCGGCCACTATAAAGGCCACATTCGAGACTCGGTTATGTTTGGCCGAAGGCTTGTGTCATGATGATCCGACCGCAGGTTAGTCGTCCTCTTCCTATATGAATAGATCTTCCGCGTTGCTCCTTGCTTTTGTCTTCCTCAGCGGCTGCCAGGCCATGGCACCCGTTTCGCCGGACGGTACCCCGCCGGTCGAAGACACCGCGTCCACGCCTGAAAAACCCAAGGTTTACAGCTCGTTCAGCGAGGAAACCGTTTTCAGCCTGCTGAGCGCCGAACTCGCCGGCCAGCGCAATCGGTTCGACATTGCCCTGGACAACTACGTGACCCAGGCGATCAATACTCAGGATCCGGGGGTTTCCGAGCGCGCGTTCCGCATCGCCGAATATCTCGGTGCCGACCAGCCTGCGCTGGATACCGCACTGATCTGGGCAAAAAACGCTCCGGACGACCTCGAAGCGCAGCGCGCCGCCGCCGTGCAACTGGCCCGCGCCGGGCGTTACGACGACTCCATGGTCTATATGGAGAAAGTCCTGCAGGGCAAGGGTGACACCCATTTCGACTTCCTCGCCCTGTCGGCGGCCGATACCGATCAGGAAACCCGCAACGGCCTGATGAAAAGTTTCGACCGTCTGCTGCAGCGCCACCCGAAGAACAGCCAGCTGATATTCGGCAAGGCCCTGCTGCTGCAACAGGACGGCGACAATAAAGCCGCACTGACCCTGCTCGAAGACAACCCGCCGGAAGAAGGCGAGATTGCGCCGATCCTGCTGCGCGCGCGTCTGCTGCAAACCATGAATCGTGGCGACGAAGCCCTGCCACTGTTGCAGAAAAGCATCAAGAAATACCCGGACGACAAGCGCCTGCGCCTGACTTATGCGCGCACGCTGGTGGAACAGGACCGGATGGACGACGCCAAGATCGAGTTCTCCACCCTGGTTCAGCAATACCCCGAAGACGATGAACTTCGTTACTCGCTGGCGCTGGTGTGCCTGGAAGCCAAGGCCTGGGACGAGGCCAAGGGTTATCTTGAAGACCTGATC
Organism: Pseudomonas sp. MWU318; assembly: GCF_016756945.1. NCBI lineage: Bacteria > Pseudomonadati > Pseudomonadota > Gammaproteobacteria > Pseudomonadales > Pseudomonadaceae > Pseudomonas > Pseudomonas sp. MWU318. The sequence continues at coordinate 43,812 of NZ_JAESJL010000016.1, read as the reverse complement.
GCTCGTGAAAGTCATGTTGATTCGGCGCACCTGAACCTCGGTCGCATCGCCGAAGAACGCAACGACCCGCAGGGCGCGCTGATCGAATACGCGCAGGTCGGCCCGGGCAACGACTATCTGCCGGCGCAACTGCGTCAGGCCGATATTCTGATGAACAACGGCAAGACCGCTGAAGCCCAGAGCAAACTGGCAGCCGAGCGCGATGCCCAGCCGGATTACGCGATCCAGCTGTATCTGATCGAATCTGAAACCCTGTCGGCCAACAAACAGGACGACAAGGCCTGGAAAACGCTGGATAAAGCCTTGCAGCAATACCCGGACGATCTGAATCTGCTCTACACCCGGGCCATGCTCGCGGAAAAACGCAATGATCTGGCACAGATGGAAAAAGACCTGCGCCTGATCATCAAGCGCGACCCGGACAACGCCATGGCGCTCAATGCGCTGGGCTACACCCTGTCCGATCGCACCACCCGCTACGCTGAAGCCAAAGCGCTGATCGAACAGGCGCACCAGATCAACCCGGAAGACCCGGCGGTACTCGACAGCCTCGGCTGGGTGAATTTCCGCATGGGCAATCTGGACGACGCCGAGAAATATCTGCGTCAGGCGCTTGAGCGTTTCCCGGACCACGAAGTCGCCGCGCACCTGGGCGAAGTTCTGTGGGTCAAGGGCAATCAGCGCGAGGCCAAGCAAGTCTGGGGCAAGTACCTCAAAGATCAGCCCGACAGCACCATCCTGCGCAGCACCATCAAGCGCCTGACCGGATCCGAGACTCTTTAACTCATGTTTTTGCGCCACGTTATTGTTTTCAGCTTCATCGCCCTGCTCGCCGGTTGCGCGGGCTTCGGCGCTCGCGAATCGGTCGAGGGCCACGGCAGTCCGGCTCAGTGGGCCGCGAACAAACAACAGCTGACCGGCCTCGACGGCTGGCAGATCGAAGGCAAGATCGGCATTCGCGCACCGAAAGATTCCGGCAGCGGCACGCTGTTCTGGCTGCAACGCCAGGACTACTACGACATTCGCCTGTCCGGCCCGCTGGGTCGTGGCGCGGCACGTCTGACCGGACGCCCGGGCAAGGTTTCGCTGGAAGTCGCCAATCAGGGCCGCTATGACTCTGAGTCACCGGAAGCGCTGCTCGAAGAGCAACTCGGCTGGAAGCTGCCGGTATCCAATCTGGCCTGGTGGGTCCGTGGCCTGCCCGCACCAGAAAGCAAAAGTCGTCTGACCCTCGATAACGACAGTCGTCTGGCCAATCTGGAACAGGATGGCTGGAAGGTCGAGTACCTCAGCTACGCCGAGCAAAACGGTTACTGGCTGCCCGAGCGGATCAAGCTGCACGGCACCGATCTGGACGTGACGCTGGTGATCAAGACCTGGCAACCGCGCAAATTGGGGCAATAAAGCATGACCGCTCCACGTCTGACGCTGCCGTCGCCGGCCAAGCTCAACCTGATGCTGCACATTCTCGGGCGCCGCGCGGACGGCTACCACGAATTGCAGACGCTGTTTCAGTTCGTCGATTACGGCGACGAAATCACCTTCGCCGTGCGCGATGACGGCGTGATTCATCTGCACACCGAATTCGCTGGCGTGCCCCACGACAGCAACCTGATCGTGCGCGCGGCGAAAATGCTGCAGCAACAGTCTGGCTGCACACTCGGCATCGACATCTGGATCGACAAGGTGCTGCCCATGGGCGGCGGCATCGGTGGCGGCAGCTCCAACGCGGCGACCACCCTGCTCGGCCTCAATCACTTGTGGCAATTGGGCTGGGATGAAGATCGCCTCGCGGCATTGGGCCTGTCGCTCGGCGCTGACGTACCGGTTTTCGTCCGGGGTCACGCGGCATTTGCCGAGGGTGTGGGCGAGAAACTGACCCCGGTCGACCCCGAAGAACCGTGGTATCTGGTGCTCGTGCCGCAAGTCTCTGTAAGTACGGCAGAAATTTTTTCCGATCCTTTGTTGACACGTAACACGCCGCCCATTAAAGTGCGCCCCGTTCCCGAGGGAAACAGTCGAAATGACTGCTTGCCGGTGGTTGCAAGGCGTTATCTTGAAGTACGTAACGCATTGGATTTGTTAGGTAAATTTACCGAAGCAAAACTCACCGGAACTGGAAGTTGTGTGTTTGGGGGCTTCCCAAGCAAAGCTGAAGCTGATAAAGTCTCGGCCCTTCTGACAGAGACCCTTACAGGTTTTGTAGCGAAAGGAAGCAACGTTTCGATGTTGCATCGCAAGCTGCAAAGTCTGCTCTAAAAGGAATCAAGTGCCAGGCACTTGAAGCAACAGATACAGGGGCGTCGCCAAGCGGTAAGGCAGCAGGTTTTGATCCTGCCATGCGTTGGTTCGAATCCAGCCGCCCCTGCCATTTTCTATACTCATCCAGGTTACCCTCAGCCTCTAGGTACTGCGCGTGTCCAAGATGATGGTCTTTACGGGGAACGCTAACCCCGATCTGGCTCGGCGTGTTGTACGTCAGCTGCATATCCCTCTCGGTGACATCTCTGTCGGTAAATTTTCCGACGGCGAAATTACTGCCGAGATCAATGAAAACGTTCGCGGTAAAGACGTTTTCATTATTCAGCCGACTTGCGCTCCGACCAACGATAACCTGATGGAACTGGTAGTGATGGCTGATGCCTTCCGCCGCTCCTCGGCTACTCGTATTACTGCTGTTATTCCTTATTTTGGTTATGCCCGTCAGGATCGCCGTCCGCGTTCCGCACGTGTGGCTATCAGCGCGAAAGTCGTTGCTGACATGCTTACCGTAGTCGGCATCGACCGTGTTCTCACGGTTGATCTGCATGCTGACCAGATTCAGGGTTTCTTCGATATTCCGGTAGATAACATCTACGGCTCCCCGGTTCTGGTGGATGACATTGAAGATCAGCGCTTCGAAAACCTGATGATCGTGTCCCCGGACATTGGTGGCGTCGTGCGTGCACGGGCCGTTGCCAAATCCCTGGGCGTGGATCTCGGGATCATCGACAAACGCCGTGAAAAAGCCAATCACTCTGAAGTGATGCATATCATCGGTGATGTCGAAGGGCGTACCTGCATTCTGGTCGATGACATGGTCGATACCGCCGGCACTCTGTGCCACGCGGCCAAGGCCCTGAAAGAGCATGGCGCAGCCAAGGTCTTTGCCTACTGCACACACCCTGTGCTGTCGGGTCGGGCCATCGAGAATATCGAAAATTCCGTGCTGGACGAGCTGGTGGTGACTAACACCATCCCGCTGTCCGCTGCAGCACAAGCCTGTGCACGTATCCGTCAACTGGATATCGCACCGGTTGTTGCCGAAGCGGTTCGCCGCATCAGCAATGAAGAATCGATCAGCGCGATGTTCCGTTAAGGGCCCTGCCCTTCTCGAAATGTCTCGTTGACGAAAAGCGCCCCGCCCCGGCATTCCTGTCGGGGCGGGGCTTTTTTGCCCATACCGTGTTTGGCGCTGGTCGCAAACGCCACTCGGTCATGGCTATTTTGGAGATACAAAATGAACGATTTTACTCTGAATGCTGAAGTGCGTTCCGACCTGGGGAAAGGTGCGAGCCGCCGCCTGCGTCGTCTCGCCGCTCTGGTTCCAGCTGTTGTTTACGGTGGCGACAAAGCCCCTGAATCCATCAGCATGCTGGCCAAAGAAGTTGCCAAACTGCTCGAAAACGAAGCGGCTTACAGCCACATCATCGAGCTGAACGTTGGTGGCAAGAAACAAAACGTCGTCATCAAAGCCCTGCAACGTCACCCGGCCAAAGGCCACGTGATGCACGCTGACTTCGTACGCGTTGTAGCTGGCCAGAAACTGACCGCTATCGTTCCTGTGCACTTCATCAACGAAGCTGCTCCAGTGAAGAAAGGCGGCGAAATCTCGCACGTTGTTGCCGAGATCGAAGTTTCCTGCCTGCCAAAAGACCTGCCTGAGTTCATCGAAGTCGACCTGGCTAACGCTGAAATCGGCACCATCGTTCACCTGTCGGACCTCAAAGCTCCTAAAGGTGTCGAGTTCGTTGCTCTGGCACACGGCGATGACAAGGCAGTAGCCAACGTCCACGCTCCACGTGTTGCTCCAGAAGCTACCGAAGAAGGCGCAGCAGAGTAATTTCACTCTGTTCGTCGGAGTGAGTGAAACATCGCGGACTGGAACGTAGCGAGAAAGCGGGCGAGAACGCGGAGTTTACATTCATGGTAAATGAGCAATTTTCGTCCACTTTCGCCGCCTTCACTGATCGCGGCGATGTTAACCACCACTCCAAGGAAGGGCCCCTATCGTGACTGCCATCAAACTGATCGTTGGCCTGGGAAATCCAGGCGCTGAATACGAACAGACCCGGCATAACGCAGGGGCCCTTTTTGTTGAGCGTATCGCCGCCGCGCAAGGTGTGAACCTTGTGGCCGATCGCAAATATTTCGGCCTGACCGGGCGCTACTCGCATCAGGGTCAGGATGTTCGTCTGCTGATTCCCACCACCTACATGAACCGCAGCGGCCAGGCCGTGGCGGCACTCGCCGGTTTCTTCCGCATCAAGCCTGAAGAAATCCTGGTGGCGCACGACGAACTCGACCTGCCTCCGGGCGTCGCCAAGCTCAAGCAGGGCGGCGGCCATGGCGGTCACAATGGGTTGCGCGACATCATCGCGCAACTGGGCAATCAGAATACTTTCTACCGCCTGCGGCTTGGCATCGGCCACCCGGGCGTCGCCAGTATGGTTTCAAATTTCGTCCTGGGTCGTGCGCCACGCGCCGAACAGGAAAAACTCGATGCCAGCATCGACTTTGCCCTCGGCGTGCTGCCGGATATCCTCGCCGGTGAATGGAACCGCGCGATGAAAAACCTGCACAGCCAGAAGGCCTGACTCTAATCCGAGGGGAAACACCATGGGATTCAATTGCGGCATCGTCGGCCTGCCTAACGTCGGCAAGTCCACCCTGTTCAACGCCCTGACCAAATCCGGGATCGCGGCCGAGAACTTCCCCTTCTGCACCATCGAGCCGAACAGCGGCATCGTGCCGATGCCGGATCCACGTCTGGAAGCCCTGGCGGCCATCGTCAATCCAAAGCGCATCCTGCCGACCACCATGGAATTCGTCGACATCGCAGGCCTGGTGGCCGGCGCGTCGAAAGGTGAAGGTCTGGGCAACAAGTTCCTGGCCAACATCCGCGAAACCGACGCCATCGCTCACGTGGTGCGCTGCTTCGAAGACGACAACGTGATCCACGTTTCCAACAGCGTCGACCCGAAGCGCGACATCGAAATCATCGACCTGGAACTGATCTTCGCCGACCTCGACAGCTGCGAGAAGCAACTGCAGAAAGTCGCGCGTAACGCCAAGGGCGGTGACAAGGACGCCGTGGTGCAGAAGGCTCTGCTGGAGCAACTGATCGCGCACTTCACCGAAGCCAAGCCTGCGCGCAGCCTGATGAAGAACATGAGCGCTGACGAAAAGTCGGTGATCAAGGGCTTCCACCTGCTGACCACCAAACCGGTCATGTACATCGCCAACGTCGCTGAAGACGGTTTCGAGAACAACCCGCACCTGGACGTGGTCAAGGCCATCGCCGAAGAAGAAGGCGCCATGGTTGTTCCGGTGTGCAACAAGATCGAAGCGGAAATCGCCGAGCTCGACGACGGCGAAGAGAAAGACATGTTCCTCGAGGCCTTGGGCCTGGAAGAGCCTGGCCTGAACCGCGTAATCCGCGCCGGCTACGAAATGCTGCACCTGCAGACCTACTTCACCGCCGGTGTTGAAGAAGTCCGCGCCTGGACCGTCAAAGTCGGTGCCACCGCACCACAAGCCGCCGGCGTGATCCACACCGACTTCGAAAAAGGCTTCATCCGCGCCGAAGTCATCGCCTACAACGACTTCATCCAGTACAAGGGTGAAGCCGGTACCAAGGAAGCCGGTAAATGGCGCCTGGAAGGCAAGGACTACATCGTCAAAGACGGCGACGTGATGCACTTCCGCTTCAACGTGTAAGCGACACGCCCAAGAAAAAGCCGCGTTTGATACGCGGCTTTTTTGTGCCTGAAATTCAAGGCCAAACACATTCCCCTGTAGGAGTGAGCCTGCTCGCGATAGCGGTGTGTCAGATAAAGTAACGTCAACTGACACACCGCTATCGCGAGCAGGCTCACTACTACAATTGAAATAGTGTGGGGTCAGGCCTTTTTGGTGCGCGGCAGGAAGATCGCCAGCACGCCAAACAACGGCAAAAAAGAGCACAGGAAATACACGTACTCGATACCGTGCACATCCGCCAGATGCCCCAGCAACGCCGCACCGATCCCGCCAAACCCGAACATCAAGCCAAAGAACACCCCGGCAATCATTCCGACATTGCCCGGCACCAGTTCCTGCGCGTAAACCACGATCGCCGAGAACGCCGAGGCGAGAATGAAGCCGATCACTACGCTGAGGACAGTGGTCCAGAACAGATCGACGTGCGGCATCAGCAAGGTGAACGGTGCCACGCCGAGAATCGAAAACCAGATCACCGCCTTACGCCCGATCTTGTCGCCAATCGGCCCGCCGAAGAACGTACCCGCCGCTACCGCACCGAGAAACAGGAACAGGTGCAGTTGCGAGCTGGCCACCGACAGGTCGAACTTCTCGATCAGGTAGAACGTGAAATAGCTGGTGAGGCTGGCCATGTAGAAATACTTGGAGAACACCAGCAGACCGAGCACCACCAGCGCACTGATCACTCTGCCCTTCGACAACCCGTGAGTCGCCGCCTGACCGGCCTTGAGTTTGAACAGGTTCAGGTGATGGGCGTACCAGCGGCTGATGCGATACAGCACGAACAGCGCGAACACCGCGAATAAACCAAACCACGCCACATTGCCCTGACCGAACGGAATGATGATCGCTGCCGCCAGCAACGGGCCGAACGCAGAACCGGCGTTACCACCGACCTGAAAGGTCGATTGCGCCAGACCGAAGCGCCCGCCCGAGGCCAGCCGCGCGATCCGCGAAGCCTCGGGGTGGAAAGTCGAGGAGCCGATACCGATCAGCGCCGCCGCCAGCAGAATCAACGGGAAACTGCCGACCATCGACATCATCACGATGCCGATCAGCGTGCAAACCGAACCTGCCGGCAATAGCCACGGTTTCGGATGGCGGTCAGTGTGATAACCGACCCACGGCTGCAACAGCGACGCGGTCAATTGGAAGGTCAGCGTGATCAGGCCGACCTGGGTGAAGCTCAAGCCATAGTTGGCTTTGAGCATCGGATAGATCGACGGCAGCACCGACTGAATCAGGTCGTTGATCAAATGCGCCAGCGCCACCGCGCCGATGATGCGCATCACCAACGGGCTGCTTTGGGGGGGAGCGGACGCCGAGGCAGCGGCGGTCTGAGCGTTGCTGATAGCCATGAAAGTTTCCGTACAGCAGATGGGTGCACGCAGGCAGGTGCGTCAATGTGCCATTTTTCGGTGCGCCAGCGCCATCCCCTTAGCCAGCTAACTAACGTCCTACTCCATAACTCATCAAACCCTGTAGGAGCTGCCGCAGGCTGCGATCTTTTGATCTTGCCCTTAAAAACAAAATCAAAAGATCGCAGCCTTCGGCAGCTCCTACAGGGGAAAGGGTGATAGCGCAACGCCATGGTCTGAATCTTGCCTTGCTTCTCCCCTCGAACGCGGTGGCCTTACAAAGGTCGCCGAGAATGGGAAGTTTCGCTACAGAGCCGGCCTACAGAGCGGGCGAGAGTGAACTTTCGAGGCCTTTTAGCAGGGCACGACATCCAGGTCACACGACCGCGATGCACGCCATTGGTGCGTGGTGTCCAGAGGAGTCATGAGGCATGCAGGCTTTCTTGTCACCGGGGATCAAATTGCTGGGGCGGTTTGGATTCGCACGTAAATTCCAGCTGTTGTTTCTGCTGTTTATTCTGCCGTTGGCCGGCAGTCTGTTAATGATCGGCCAGGACTATCGCGACAAGCTCAATCTGATTTCCGGCGAACGCGCCGGTGTACGCCAGTTGCTCAGCCTCGATGCGCTGGACAACCTGCTCGCCGCCCAGCGTGACCGCGCCGCCCGTTGGCGCGCCACCGAAACCAATCGCCAGCCGACCCCGGCCACCCTCGCCGCCATGGCTGCGTTCGACAAGGTTCAGCCCGCCGTTGTGCAAGCCACCACGGATCTGGGCGACGCGCTGAAAAATGAAGGTGCCGAAGGCGAAACCCTCGCCCGCTATCAAGCCCTGCAAACCGCGCTCGGTGATCTGGACTCGAAGAGCCTGAGCAGCGTCGGCTGGTGGCCGGACGGTTATGACCGTTTCACCAACGCCCTCAGCGCCCTGCAAGCCTTGCGCGAGCAAATCGTCATGGACAACCGCCTGACGCTGGCGCCATGGCTGGAAACCTATTTGCTGACGCAGATCTCCACCCAGCATGCGCCGGATCTGATCGAGCGCGTGGGTCGCCTGGCGGCGGTCGGCCAGGCTTCGGTGGTCTCGGGACAATTCACCCTGCAAAGTCGCTTGCAGCTGCGCGATCTGCGTGGCCGCATCGGCGACGCCCGCGAGCAGCTTGTCAAAACGGCAGGCTTGCTCGAAGCGCGCCTGCCGAGCGATCTGCAAACTTGGGCCGGTCAATACCACGACAGTCTCAAACGCCTCGATGCCGGCCTGAAAGTGCTGGATGACGGCGTGTTCGGCGGCAGCATTACCCTCAAACCCGAAGACTTCGAACGCAGCCTCGACGCCCTGCTGAGCGATCTTGCGTCGTTGCGCCAGCAATCGCTGCTGTCGCTGGATCAGCGCCTGGACGCCTACCACGCTTCGGCGATTCGCCAGTTCATCGTGGTCGCCGCCGTGTTCGGTTGCCTGCTGCTGGCGGCGCTGTACCTGTTCGTCTGCCTGCAGGCTTCGATCCGGCGCAGCGCCAGCGGCATCACCCTGCTCGCCGAAGCCCTGCGCGACGGCAATCTTAGTCTGCAAGTGCCGGTGGTGGGCCGTGATGAGCTGGCGGCGATCAGTACCGCGCTCAACGTCGCCGTGGTGCAACTGCGCGCGAGCATGCTCGGGGTCGATCACGAAACCTCACAACTGAGCCACGCGGTGCGCAGCCTCAACGATCACTCCAGCGGCGCGCTGAGCGAAGTCGAGGCGCAGCAGTTGCAGATCAGCCAGATCGCCGCCGCTGCCACGCAACTGGCCGCCACTTCGCAAGGTGTGGCGGCCAGTTGCGAACAGGCGTCCGGCAGCGCCCAGCACACCCGGCGCATCGCCGCCGACAGCAGCCGCGACAGCCAGCGCACCACGGCGAGCATTCAGCAACTCAACCAACGCCTCAACGAAACCGCAGCGGCACTCGGTCGAGTCAGTGAGCAGGGCCAGCAGATTCAACTGGTGGTCGACACCATCCGTGGCGTCGCCGAGCAGACCAACCTGCTGGCGCTCAACGCTGCGATCGAGGCGGCACGCGCCGGCGAACAGGGGCGCGGGTTTGCCGTGGTCGCCGATGAAGTGCGCAGCCTGTCGCAGCGCACTCAGTCATCGACTGCGCAGATTGCCGGCACGGTCGACAGCCTGCGCGCCACGGTCAACGAAGCGGTCAGCCTGATGGAAGCCGCATGCGGCCAGGCGCAATCGGATGCCGCAGCCGTGACCGGTCTCGGTGAACGTCTCGGCGAAATCGCCAGCGCCGTACAAAGTGTCACCGACACCCTCGTGCAGATCGCCACCGCCGTTGAGGAACAGGCGAGCACCGCCGATGAGGTCAGCGGCAACATTCAACAGGTCGATCAGGCCGCCGTGCGCTTGCTGGAAGGCGCCCGCGCAGTGAATCTGGCGGCGGACACCTTGAGCCAGGGCAGCAAGGCCCTGAGCGACAACACCGCTCGCTTCCGCCTCAGTTGATCCGCGCTTCGGGGAAGTCCGCTTCCAGCTCGGTCTTCAGCCACTGAATAAACCACGCCGCATCCGCCGACAGTTCGGCGGACGGCGTGAGGACCCGATAGCTTTCCAGCTTCACCTGGGCGTCCACCGCGCGCACCAGTTTGCCGGATTTGAGTTCCTCGCGAACCAGCACTTCGTTGGCCAGGGCAATGCCCTGCCCGCTCTCGGCCACCGACAGTGCGTGATCGTTGTTGACGTAGAGCATGTCGGAATTGAGGTGAATATCCAGCTCGTGGGCGGCGAACCACAGGTTCCACCATTCGCCATCATCGACGTGGATCAGCTCGTGACGAACCAGATCCGCCGGGCTGGTCACAGGTCCGATGCTGGCGAGATAGTGCGGGGTGCAGATCGGAAACACGCGCGGGCAGATCAGCGCTTCACGGGAGTCGGCGTATTGCCCGTCGAGCCCGTAGACGATGCCCAGATCGGCACTTTTGCCATCGACTTCAGTGAAGGTCGAATTCGGCTCGATGGCGAACTTCAAACCCGGTCGCAAATGGCGCATCGCTTCGATGCGCGGCATCAGCCAGCGCTTGGCAAACCCCGGCACCACCATGATCCGCAACCAGCGCTCGGCATCCTTGGGCTGCGCCTCTTTGCCGGCCTCGATGATCAACTGCAACGCGGCGCTGATCTTGCGGTGGTACTTCTCCCCCGCCGCTGTCAGGTTGACCCCGCGCGAAGTGCGCTCGAACAACTGAATGCCCAGCCACTCCTCGAGCAACTTCACATGTCGACCAATCGCCGGCTGAGTCACGTGCAGGGCTTTCGAGGCCTCGACATAGCTGCCCAGACGCGCGGCGGCATCAAACGCACGCACCGCGTTGAGCGGCGGCAAACGGTGGTCGGGCATGATTCCTGGCACCTTTGGCTGTTAAATTAACTAACAGCTGCCATGTTTAAATTGAAGTTTCGCCCCGCGCAAGCCCTCGCTGATAATCGAGCCACAGCAAAACAAAAAAACAGCTGGTTTCACCCCGTACGCAATCTCGATCCTGCCCAGAAAAATAATATCCATGGCCCGACGACGTCGCTGGTTCGCAGCGCAATCGCAGGCGATGGGGGAATCGGAGGTAACGCATGAATGCCCTGCATTCGCTGCAAACGCTGGCGGTGTCGATCCGCTCGGTGCGCAAGGTTTACGGTGATCCAAACACCGGTCCGGTGGCGTTGAAAAACATCGACCTGGACATCCGCGATAACGAATTCTTTACCCTGCTCGGCCCTTCCGGCTGCGGCAAGACCACCCTGCTGCGGATGATCGCCGGCTTCGAGTTTCCCACCGAAGGCGAGATTCTGCTGTATGGCGAAAACATCGCCGACCGCCCGCCATTCAAGCGCCCGGTCAACACGGTGTTCCAGCATTACGCGCTGTTTCCGCACATGACCATCGCCGAGAACCTGGCCTTCGGGCTTGAATCGCATCCGATGGGCAAGGTGCTGGACAAAGCGCAAATCGCCGAGCGCGTGCGCGAGATGCTCGCACTGGTGCAGATGGAGCGCTTCGCCAATCGCAAGCCGGCGCAGCTGTCCGGCGGCCAGCAACAACGTGTGGCGCTGGCCCGTGCGTTGGCACCGCATCCGAAAGTCCTGCTGCTGGATGAGCCACTGTCGGCCCTCGATCTGAAGCTACGCCAGGCCATGCGCGAAGAGCTGAAAACCATTCAGGCCAAGACCGGCATCACCTTCATCTTCGTCACTCACGACCAGGAAGAAGCGCTGACCATGTCCGACCGCATCGCCGTGTTGTCCGAAGGCGAAGTGCAGCAGGTCGGCCGCCCGGAAGATATCTACGAACGCCCGCGCAATCGCTTTGTTGCCGACTTCATTGGCGAGACCAACTTCATTCAGGGCACGGTGACGAAGATCGAGGACGACCAAGCCTGGTTCGCCGGGCCGGCCGGGCATCCGCTGCCGGCGCAAGCGTGCAGCGACGTGGCAGTCGGCGCCAGCGTGACCTTGTCGGTACGTCCCGAACGCCTGCACCTGGTGCCCGCGTCCACCGACGCCGCGCTACCGTGCCGGATCGAAGCGCAGATCTACCTCGGCACCGATCTGCAATATCAGGTCAGCCTCAGCGACGGGTCGCGCCTCACCGTGCGCACGCCCAACTGCGTCGACCAGAGCCTGCGCTTTGCGGTCGGCAGTCAGGCCGGTCTGTTGTTCGACCGGGGAAGCGCCAGCGTCCTGCACGATTGAGCCCGAGGAATTGCCATGCACGCCTTACCGATTGCCAACACGCTGGAACGCCGCAAGGCCTTCCAGAGCTTCCTCGGAGTCAGCCCCGCACTGGTCGCCATTGGCCTGTTTCTGCTGGTGCCGATCCTGATTGTCATCGGCTATTCGCTGATGGAAGCCAACCCCTACGGCGGGGTCAATAAAGTCTTCAGCACTGACGCTTACACATCGTTGCTGTTCGAACGGCAAATGGACGACAGCCTCGCGTTCGCCGACTCCTACCTGATCATCGCCCTGCGCTCGATCGGCATCGCCGGCCTGACCACGATCATCACCCTGGCGATCGGGTTTCCGGTCGCGGTGTGGCTGGCGATGCAACCGGCGCATCGGCGTGGCCTGCTGATCTTTCTGATTACCGTGCCGTTCTGGGCCAACCTGCTGATCCGCACTTATGCGTGGATTCTGCTGCTGCGCAACACCGGGGTGATCAACAACAGCCTGATGGGCATGGGTGTCATCCATGAGCCGTTGCAATTGTTGTACACCGACGGCGCGGTGCTGCTGGGGCTGGTTTACACCTATGCGCCGTTCGTGGTGTTGCCGATCTACGCGACGCTGGAAAAGATGGATATCCGTCTGCTCGAAGCGGCGCAGGATCTGTATGCCGGCCGCGTGCGCACCTTGCGCAAAGTGGTGCTGCCAATCGCCAGACCGGGAATCCTCGCCGGCGCCATCCTTACCTTCGTGCCCTGCCTGGGTGCAATGATCGCCCCGGAACTGCTCGGCGGCGGCACGCGGATGATGCTCGGCAACCTGATTTTCCGGCAGTTCAGCGATGCACGTAACTGGCCGTTCGGCGCAGCGTTGTCGCTGGTGCTGATGGCCGCGGTGATGCTGGTGCTGACCGTGTATGCCCTGCGCGCCGAGCGCCAGCGCATCGCCAAGGGAGGTGCGTGATGCTCGCGCTATTCAAACGCAAAGGGCTGGGCGTACAGGACTTTCCCGGCTTCGGCGGCTTCAGTTTCCTGTTCTATCTGTACCTGTACGCGCCGATTGTGGTGCTGGTGGTGTTCTCGTTCAACGCCAACCAGTCGGCGACGGTGTGGACCGGGTTCAGCCTCGACTGGTACCGCGCCGCGTTCGCCAATCAGGCCCTGCGCCAGGCCGCCGGCAACAGCCTGTTGATCGCGGTCTGCGCGAGCATGATCGCCACGGCCATTGCCACCCTCGCCGCCCTTGGAACCTCACGCGGAGCGAAGTTCAAGGGCCTGCAGCTGTCGATGGGCGCGATCATGTTGCCGCTGGTGCTGCCGGAAATTGTCGTCGGTGTGGCGACGCTCGCCCTGTTTTCCACCATCGGCCTGTCGCTGGGTTACGGCAACCTGATCATCGCCCATACGGTGTTCTGCATTCCGTTCGCCTACCTGCCGATCCGCGCTCGCCTCAACGACATGGACCTGTCGCTGGAACAAGCCTCCGCCGACCTCTACGCCGGCCCGTGGCGCACCTTCCGCAAAGTGACCTTGCCGCTGCTGATGCCAGGGATTTTTTCCGGGCTGATGCTGGCCTTCATCGTCTCGCTGGATAACTTCGTGATCTCGATGATGGTCTCCCAGGCCGGCACCACGACGTTGCCGATCTTCATCTTCGGTCTGTTGCGCATGGGCGTGACACCCGACGTCAACGCCGTCTCGACCCAGATCCTCGGCGTCTCGGTGCTGTTCGTCAGCCTCTCTTACCTGCTGGGCAAAAAGCCCGCCTGAACCTTCTACGAACCGTGGGGAAATAACATGAGCAAGTGGATGAAAAGCGTCGGCACCGGGTTGTTCCTGATTGTGCCGCTGGTCATGACCGGCAGCGTTCAGGCCGCGGAAAAACTCAACGTGGTGAGCTGGAGCGGCTACTTCTCGCCGGAGATTCTCGCCAAGTTCCAGAAGCAGACGGGCATCGAAGTCACGGTCGATTCCTACGACTCCAACGAGACCCTGCTGGCCAAGCTGAAACAGGGCGGCGCGGGCTATGACGTGGCGATTCCGTCGCACCAGTTCATCCCGATTCTGATCAAGGAAAACCTGCTCGAGCGTTTCGATCCGGTCAAGGAACCGTACTACGCCAGCGTTGTGGATAACCTGAAAAAACCGAGCTGGGACCCTGAAGGCGCGTATTCGGTGCCATTCATCTGGGGCACCACCAGCGTGGTCCTCGACAGTGCGCGCTACCAAGGGCCGGCCGATAGCTACAAGGTTTTGTACGAGCCGCCAGCCGAGTTGCAGGGTCGGATCAACATGTTCGATTCGGTCAGCGATATGGTCGACATGGCCAGCCTGTACCTGAACATTCCGCTGTGCAGCGAAGATCCGAAACAGATGCAGCAAGTGCTGACGCTGCTCAAGGCGCAGAAACCGTTCGTGAAGACCTACAGCTCCAAGGCCGGCTCGATCCGCGAGAACCTCGCCTCGGGTGAAATCGACATGTCGATGTTCTGGGGCGGCTCGTCGATGCGCGCCCGCGAAATGAAACCGAGCCTGAAATATCTGTACCCGAAAGAAGGCGTGCTGGCCTGGGTCGACAACATGGTCATCCCCACCGGCAGCAAGAACCCGGCAAATGCCAAGGCGTTCATCGCCTTCCTCAGCCAGCCGGAAAACTCGGCGATGACCCAGAACTTCCTCAAGCACCAGAGTCCGATCAAAGGCGTCGAACCGTTCCTCGATGCGGCGCTCAAGGATGCGCCGGAGCTGCACATTCCCGAGGGTACCAACGTGGTGTTCAGCAAGACCTGCGGCGAAGGTGCGATCCGCCTCGCTGACCGTCTCTGGACCAACCTGATGCGTTGATTCCTGCCCGCCCCGGCATGCGGCCGGGGCGTTTCTCCAGCCGTCTGAAAGGCGCCGTTGTCATGAATTCCAATAACATCAGCGAACTGGTCCTGCTACAGGCCCATGAGCTCGCCGAACGCATCCGCCTGCGCCAGGTGTCCTGCCGCGAAGTGATGCAGACTTATCTTGCCCATATCGAACGTTTCAACCCGCAGGTCAACGCGCTGATCAGCCTCCAGGCGCCCGATGTTCTACTGGCCCAGGCCGACGCGCGTGATGCCGAACTGGCGCGCGGTGAATACCGTGGCTGGATGCACGGCCTGCCCCACGCGATCAAGGATCTGTCACTGACCCAGGGCATTCGCACCACGCTCGGCTCGCCGCTGTTCAAGGACTTTATCCCCGAGCGCGACGGCATCATGGTCGAGCGGATCAAAGCCGCTGGCGCGATCATCATTGGCAAGACCAACACCCCGGAATTCGGCCTCGGCTCGCAGAGCTACAACCCGCTGTTTGGCGCCACTGGTTGCGCCTTTGACCCGAGCAAAACCGCGGGCGGCAGCAGCGGTGGTGCGGCGGCAGCGCTGGCGATGCATCTGGTGCCGGTCGCCGATGGCAGCGACATGATGGGTTCGCTGCGCAACCCGGCGGCGTTCAACAACATCTTCGGGTTTCGACCTTCTCAGGGCCGCGTGCCGTTTGATGACAGTGCTGATCTGTTCTTCGATCAACTCGGCTATGAAGGACCGATGGCGCGTAGCGTGAGGGATGCGGCATTGCTGCTGTCGGTGCAGGCCGGGGGCGATGCGCGGGCGCCGCTGTCCATCGCTGAATCCGGTGAGGCCTTTGCGGCGCCGCTGGAGCGTGATTTCAAGGGCACGCGATTGGGATGGCTGGGGGACTTCAATGGCTATCTGCCGATGGAGAGCGGCATCCTCGAACTGTGCGAAAAAACCTTTGCCGACTTCGAAAGCCTCGGCTGCCGGGTTGAGTCAGTTGAGCCGGGGTTCGCGCCTGAGCGGTTGTGGAGCAGTTGGCGCACCTTGCGTCACTGGATGGTCGCTGGTTCGCTGGGCGCGGCCTACGCCGATCCGCAGAAGCGCACCTTGCTGAAACCGGAAGCCTGCTGGGAAGTGGAAAACGGCCTGAAGCTTTCGGCCAGCGAAGTGTTCGCCGCATCCGTGGTGCGCAGCGATTGGTATCGGGCGATTTCCCGGTTGTTCGAACGCTACGATTACCTGCTGCTCCCCAGCGCGCAGGTCTTCCCGTTCGACAAGACGCAGCCATGGCCGAGCGCTATCGAAGGCGTGAGCATGGACACTTATCATCGCTGGATGGAGGTGGTGATCCCCGGCACGCTGTCTGGTTGTCCGGTAGCCAGCGTCCAGGCCGGCTTCAACGCACAGGGGTTGCCGATGGGGCTGCAGATCATCGGCCGGCATCAGGCGGACTTCGCGGTTCTGCAACTGGCGCACGCGTATGAACAGGCCAGCCACTGGTTCCAACGCTGTCCTTCACCGCTGCTGGGCCCATGATTTTGATAAACGGTTGAAAGCGTAGAAAAAATTTTTAAATTTACGCTTGACGCTTTTCCATTTCAGGGGAATAATGCGCGCCACTTGGCTACATAGCTCAGTTGGTTAGAGCATAGCATTCATAATGCTGGGGTCCGGGGTTCAAGTCCCTGTGTAGCCACCAAGTACTAAAAACGGCTTACCGAAAGGTAGGCCGTTTTTTTATGCCTCGAAAAAACATCATCTGTGGTGAGGGGATTGATCTCCTCGCCACAATGCCAGGCCTGCCCTATTCAGGCTGCTCTGCCGACAGGGCCATCAGCCCCTTCGCCCAGATCTGCCGAGTACGCAACCCGACCATCGCCCGCCAATCCGGATCGGCCGGATAGAACTGCTCCAGCAGTTTCAACTTGATCGCCCGCCCCGTCGCATCCAGCGGATCGCCATGCAGATGCAACCAGTGATCATCGCGCAAATAACGATGCACCTCCGGGCCCGGATAGGTTCCGCATTCGATCACGAACGGCATCAGTTGCACGCCCGGCAACGCATTGAGCAATGCCTGTGAGGTGTAGCCGGTAGCCGTCGCTGCGACACCGGTTTCGCTCAACGTTTCGGCGCCGGTGTGCAAGGTGTACAACCATGGGCCGTAGATCGACTGTGCTTGCGCCAACGCCGGGTAAGGCGCCTGGGTGATGGTCAGCAACATCGGATGACCGTATTCGCCGGCGCCGGTGTGCAGGTCGAAACACATCACGGTTTGCGCACCGGTCAAATGCGCATCGATGATCTGGTGCAGGGTGCGATTCGACCAGCTCGGCGCGCGGCCGCCATAGAACAGTCCGTCGGGATGACTGTGCTGACCGCCCTCGACAATCGACATCACCGCCGGCCAGCCGTGTTCGGCAATCTGTGCTTCGAGCAAGGCATCGGTGCGCTTACGCTCGGGGCCGTGCAAATCGGTGCAGGCGTAAATCTCGTGCAGCGTGGCGTAGGCGCGGTTGTCCGGTAGCGGGGCGGTGAAATCCAGGTGATTGCGGTTGAGGTCGATATTGTCTTCGTTGACCCGCCGCAGCCACGCCGTACCCCAGGGGTTGATCAGGTGAATCATCACTACCGCGACATCCTTGGGCAGCGAGCCCGGCACGAAAGTCTTCAGCCAGTCGATCTGGCAATCCGAGCCGTAATAGCCCTCGACTCCGTGAGTGCCGCTGAGCGCCACCAGCCGGCGCTTTGCTTGCGGGTCTCCGAGCACCGCGACATCGGTGCTCAGTGGTTCGCCAAACGGTCCGCAACGCGGATGGGCGAATGAAGTCAGGATTGCGCCGGCAGCTGTTGCAGCCGCCAGAAACGCTTCGCGTTGTTGGCGGTAACTGGACTGGGTTGGAAACTCGCTGTGCATATCGGCCTCTTGTGATTTTTATGGCTTGACCTGTGTAGGAGTGAGCCTGCTCGCGATAGCGGTGGGTCAGTCAGCAATGATGTTGAATGTGATGACGCTATCGCGAGCAGGCTCACTCCTACAAGGGATCGTATGCGTCCGATCAATTGCGGTTGACCCTAGCGAATATCCGCCCGGAAAAGAAAGACAAAAATGCCCACCGGTTTGCGTCGCGACCGAGCGGTCGATAAAGTCCGTCAGACCTTTCACCCCATGGACGGAGAGCCCACGTGTTTCCAGCCCTGCCCCTGAGCCGCTTTCGCCTGCCTGCCCTGACGCTGATCATCAGCGCCCTGACCCTCACCGCGTGCAACGCCCCGCCCTCCTCGACCTTGCCGCTGGCGCCGGAAGCCGCCTCGGGCTATCGCACCGATCTGCAGACTCGCCACGCCAGTAAACACATGGCCGCTGCCGCCAATCCGCTGGCCGCCGAGGCCGGTCGCGAAATGCTGCGCAAGGGTGGTTCGGCGATTGATGCGGCGATTGCCATGCAAGCAGTGCTGACCCTGGTCGAGCCACAATCCTCCGGGATCGGTGGCGGTGCGATGATCGTGTTGTGGGACGGCAAACAGGTGCGTACCTACGACGGACGCGAAACCGCACCGGCGGGTGCCACCGAGAAGCTGTTCCTGCAGGCCGACGGCAAACCGATGCCGTTCCCGCAGGCGCAGATCGGCGGTCGCTCGGTGGGCACTCCGGGCGTGTTGCGTGCGCTGGAAATGGCACACAAACAACACGGTCGCCTGCCATGGGCCACGCTGTTCGAGCCGGCGATCAAACTCGCCGAGCAGGGCTTTGCGATTTCACCGCGCCTGCATTCGCTGCTGGAATCCGACCCGGTGATCCGTAAATCACCGGACATGGCCGCCTACTTCCTCAACCGCGACGGCAGCGTCAAAGCCGTCGGCACCCGTCTGCAAAACCCGGCATTGGCCGCCGTGCTCAAGCGCATCGCCACGGAAGGTCCGGACGCGCTGTACAAAGGTCCGATCGCCGAAGAGATCGTCGCCAAGGTGCAGGGCCACGCCAATCCCGGCAGCCTGTCACTGAATGATCTTCAGCGCTATCAGGCCAAAGAGCGCGCGCCGCTGTGCACCGACTACAAACGCTGGCAGGTCTGCGGCATGCCGCCGCCGTCTTCGGGCGGGATCGCCGTGGCGCAGATTCTCGGCACCTTGCAGGCGCTGGAAACCCGCGACCCGCGCCTGTCGCTGACACCGCTCAAACCGGTGAAAACCGACAAACCCGCCGGCATCGAACCGGCACCGCAAGCCGTGCACCTGATCGCCGAAGCCGAACGCCTGGCCTACGCCGACCGCGCGCAATACGTCGCCGACACCGATTTCGTTCCGGTACCGGTCAAAGGTCTGGTCGACCCGGGTTATCTGGCCAGCCGCGCCAGCCTGATCGGCGAGCGCAGCATGGGCAGCGCCAAGCCGGGCACACCGCCGGGCGTGCAGGTGGCCTACGCGCCGGATCGCTCGCCGCTGCGCATCTCCACCTCGCAAGTGGTGGCGGTGGATGACCTCGGTGGCGCGGTGTCGATGACCACCACCATCGAAGCGGCGTTCGGCTCGCACCTGATGGTGCAGGGCTTTTTGCTGAACAATCAGATGACCGACTTCTCGTTCATCCCCGAAGAGAACGGGCAGAAAGTCGCCAACCGCGTCGAACCCGGCAAACGCCCACGCTCGTCGATGGCGCCGACGCTGATCTTCGACCGCAACAGCGGCGAATTCCTCGCCAGCGTCGGCTCGCCGGGCGGTTCGCAGATCATCGAATACGTGGCCAAGACCACCCTCGGCCTGCTCGACTGGAACCTCGACCCGCAAAGCGCCATCAGCCTGCCCAACTTCGGCAGCCGCAACGGCCCGACCGAACTGGAACAAGGCCAGTTCAGCCCGGAGCTGATTCAAGCGTTGAAAGACAAGGGCCATGCGGTGAATGACATCGACATGACCAGCGGCACGCAGGCGATCGTGCGGATCAAGGATGCGCAAGGGAAAGCCTCGCTGGAAGGTGGCGCGGATCCACGGCGTGAAGGGGAAGCGTTGGGGGATTGAGGTGAAAAGGGTTGAAGAAAAGGCCTGCCGCAAGGCAGGCCTTTTGCGCAACACACTGCGTATTTCAAATCAGGATGTTTAATAACGGCCAAGCAAACGCAGAACCGTCCCACAAGGTTTTCAGGTTGTCCGTCGGACGTCAGCTCTCTAGCCTGTGAACGTCGCTGCCAATTCAGCGGCCGGGATTGGAAACCCCGAGTAGAACCGAGCGCACAAGCTCCTTTCATAACGTATCCTTGCGCACTTCAATGTGTGCACTCCGTTATGGCGGCTGTGCGCGGGAGACCTTCGGGTCAACCGGGTTCTCCGTTCCCCGGGTTTCCAACCTGCGTACAGCTGCCACCCTTTCGTTCGGAAACCGAATGGGTCAGCTCTAATCCTGATCGGAGAACACCATGAAAAAGCCAACACCCAATCCCCCCGAAACAGATATCGACCCAACCTCTCCTTACGCCTCCATCGACAGCAAAAAGCTCCACGAAGCCGCCGACCGTGCCCTTGATCATTACCTCAAGCCCGCCGCCCACATGATGGCGCCTACGCGCAGTTACGAACCTATGTACCTTGCCAACCCGGTGTATGACACCGAATCCCTACTGGCCAATGCCAGCGAAACACTAGGCTCGGTCACCGAAATGCTCAACAACTTCGCCGCCGTACTGGACACCTCGCACCGCAAGACCGCGCTAGGCATCGCGCAAATCGTCATGCTCAGTGAGCTGGCGGTGAATCAGGCGCTGGATAACGTTCAGCCGGTCGCGTAGTTATCGCAATGCATTAAAAATCCGATGCCGGGCAGGCATCGGATTCTTAATTCCTGGCGTTGTCCAGAATAGACCTGGCGTGCCTTGTTGCCCTAGAGGCAGCCCCCCCCCTTTGAAGTGAAGTAATCCATGAACGCACGCCCAATTCATAACGAAGAAGACTATCGTGCGGCGCTCAAAGACGTGTCTGCACTTTTCGACAACGAGCCAGTGCCGGGCACTCCTGAAGGTGATCACTTTGACAGCATGATCAGCCTTATCGAAGCTTACGAGGCCAAACAGTTTTCCCATCCAGGAACTACGGCTCAGCGATTAGCCACCAGATGCGCCCCAAACAGCAGATAACAACCACCGGCCAGGCGATCCAGCCATTGCCGTGAACGCACGTAAACACTCGCAATCCGGCGGCTGGCGAAGAACAGCGCGACGCTGCAATACCAGCTGAACGACAGCGTGGCCATGGTCAGCACGGCCAGCGTCAGCAGTAGCGGCGGGACGTGGGCCGGCATCGCGGTGGCGAAGATGGTGGCGACGAACAGTGCCGACTTGGGGTTGGTCATGTTGCCCAGAAAGCCCCGCCCGTAGGCGCCCAGCAGGGTCTGTTGCGACTCATCCAGCGTACCGGCGGCAATCGGCGCTTTGCGTTTGAACTGCTTGAGGCCGAGATAGATCAGGTAGCAGCCACCGGCGATCTTGAAGCTCAGGTACAGGGTTGGCGCCGCGCTGAACAAGGTCTGAATACCCAAGCCGCCGGCAAGGCCCCACAGCACGGTTCCGCTGGCGACGCCGAGCGCCGCTACCACACCATGACGGCGCGAGCGGCTGACCGCCAATTGGGCGATGTTGAAAAAGTTCGGGCCGGGGGTGACCACCGCGACCGTCCACAACAGCGCCAGCGACAGCAACGGAGCGAGATAGCCAGAAAGCGAAAGGTCCATGGGGCGGGCGCCTGATTGGTTCGACGATGCCCCACACCTTGCTACATCCGGCGCTGGTTTTCCATCAGGTTCAGATCATAGCGGCAGGGTTTTACCGTCCACCGCATCGCCAATCGTCAGGAAATGCCCGCCGGCCACATGATGCAGCGTGCGCAAACCGTCGTGCCCGTCGAAATGCCAACGCCCATCGCTGAACACCCGTTCATCAGCCTGAGCGGCGATGACTTCGGCGAGGAACAGGTCATATTGCTCGTGGTTGCGCGGTTCGGGCAGCAAGCGGCATTCGAGCCAGGCCACGCAGCCTTCGAGCAACGGCGCCTCAACGGTTTCACCGGTAAAGGTTTGCAAGCCGTAAGCCTGAAACTTGTCCAGCTCCTGATTCTGCCGGATCTCCAGCCCCGAGGTATTGCCGACTGTTTGCACGATGTCAGCCTGATTGACGCACGGCACGTTGAGCACAAAAGTGCCGGACGCTTCGAGCAACTGGCGGGTCCAGGTGGACTTGTCGAGGACGACGGCGACTTTCGGCGGTTCGAAATCCAGCGGCATCGCCCAGGCGGCGGCCATGATGTTGCGCTGGCCGTCATGGGCAGCGCTGACCAGCACGGTCGGCCCGTGATTGAGCAGGCGGTAGGCTTTGTTCAAGGGAACCGGGCGGCGGTGAGAGGCGCTCATGGGGATCTGCTCCGGGGAAAAGGAACAGATTGTAGCGCCAGCTGCGGGTGAAAACCTGTAGGAGCTGCGGCACGCTGCGATCTTTTGATTCTGGCTCTGCTGCTGGAATTCAGATCAAGATCAAAAGATCGCAGCCTCGTTTCACTCGACAGCTCCTACAGGTATTGGCGGGTGGATCAGTTGCTCAGTTGATTGGCAAACTGGCCGACCGCATCCACCACTTTCTGCGCGCCGTCCTGGATCTCGACGATCACCGTGCCCGCCTCCGCCGCCAGCGCCAGGCCCTGCTCGGCCTGCAGCTTGCCATCGGTCATCAGGGCCACGGCGTTGCGCGCCATTTCCTGGTTCTGCCGCACCACGGTGACGATCTCTTCGGTCGCCTGACTGGTGCGCGAGGCCAGTTGTCGCACTTCGTCGGCCACCACCGCAAAGCCCCGTCCCTGTTCGCCGGCACGAGCCGCTTCGATGGCGGCGTTGAGCGCCAGCAGGTTGGTCTGTTCGGCAATGCCACTGATGGTTTTGACGATGGTGCCGATCACCTGCGACTGCTCGTTCAGGGCCTCGATGCCCTCACCGGCCGCCTGCATGTGGCGCGACAGATCGCGCATCACATTCACCGCCTCGGTGACCACCGCAGTGCCCCGTTGCGCGGTGTTGTCGGTTTGCTGCGAAGTGCTGTAGGCAATGCTCGCCGCGTCGGCAACCGCTTGTTCGCGGTTGACCTGATCGGTGATCACCGTGGCGAATTTCACCACTTTGTACAGTTTGTTGTTGGCATCGACCACCGGGTTGTAGGACGCCTCCAGCCACACCGTACGACCATGGCTGTCGACCCGCTTGAAGCGGTTGGCGACAAACTCGCCGTTGTTCAGGCGACGCCAGAAATTATGGTACTCGGCGCTGTTGTACTCCTCGGGCGTACAGAACATCCGGTGATGTTTGCCTTTGATCTGCGCCAGGCTGTAACCCATGCCATGCAGAAAGCGCTCGTTGGCATTGAGCACGTTGCCATTGAGGTCGAACTCGATCACCGCCGTCGAACGCACCAAGGCACCGATCAGGTTTTCGTGTTCGCGGGAGGCTTCGATGGTGCGGGTCAGGTCGCTGGAGAAGATCGAGAAATGCTTGATCCGCCCGTCCGAAGAGCGCACCGGCTGCACGATGGAGCGCAGCCACGCCTCTTCGCCATTACCACGCAACAGGCGCACGGCTCCGGCGAAATGCTCGCCACGGGTCAGTGCGGCCTTGAAACGGTGATGAAAGTCGTCGGCCTTCACGTGCGCCGGAACGATATCTTCAATGGCGCGCCCCACCAGATCCTGGCTCTTGTAGAGCATCTCGCCGAGGAAGTTCTGATTGACCGACTGAATCCGGCCATCGGGTTCCAGGGTCAGCACCAGCATCTCGCTTTCCAGGCTTTCCTTCACTTGCAGCAGGCTGGAGAGTTCTTCACGAAGCGTAGCCAGCTCTTGCTTGAGGCGTTTGTTGAACATGGGAAAGTACCGATAGGCAGGGTAGAAAGCGGGATGCAGCTTAACCATCGGCCTTGGAAAACTTTTCTGAAGAGCGTTCGAGACCGGTCAGTCAAAAATAATCCCGCCGGGCTTTTACTCCTATCGATCACTCCACTGAGCCGTTACAAAAGCCGCCGCTCTGGCCCGGCCACTTCAGGTATTCTCAGGTCAAATTGCAACAACATGTTGCAGGTAACCGCCCGATAAGGAGTGCCGTTTTGGATTTATCGACCGCTGCCTGGATGGTGCATGACACCCGCCTGATTCTTTGCTGCCTGCTGGCGATTGCGACGATTATCGTGTTGATCAGCGCCACCAAACTTCCACCTTTTCTCTCGATCCTGATCGGCACTTTTATTGCCGGTGTCGGCGCAGGTTTGCCGCCAGAGGATGTAGCGAAGGCGTTCAGCAAAGGCGCCGGGGCGATTCTCGGAGAAGCGGGGATCATCATTGCCCTGGGTTCGATGCTTGGCGCACTGATGGCCGAGTCCGGCGCGGCCGACCGCATCGCCTCGACCCTGCTCGGGCTGGGCAAAGGCAAGTCCCTGCCGTGGGTCATGGCGTTGGTGGCGATGGTGATCGGCCTGCCGCTGTTCTTCGAAGTGGGGCTGGTGATGATGGTACCGATCATCTTTGTCATGGCCCGTCGTTCGGGTCAGCCATTGTTGAAAATCGCCATTCCGGCGCTGGCCGGGATGACCACGTTGCATGCCTTGATGCCGCCGCATCCCGGGCCGCTGATCGCGGTCAGTGCGTTGCATGCCGATCTTGGGCTGACCATGTTGCTGGGTTTCAGCATCGCGATCCCGGCGGTGATTCTGGCGGGGCCGATCTACGGCAACTGGCTGTCGAAACGCATGCACGTCGATGAGCCGGCAGAGCTGGGCGCACTGTTCAGCGCCCCACCGAAAGCGCCGCGCCAGCCGAGCTTTGGTATGTCGCTGCTGATCATTCTGTTGCCAGTGCTGCTGATGCTCGGCAGCACCCTGGCGAAAGTCGCGATGCCCGCGGAAAGCAGCGTCGCCCTGACCCTGAAGTTCCTCGGCGAACCGTTGGTGGCGCTGGGCATTGCGGTGATGGCGGCGGTGATCTGCCTCGGCTGGGCCAACGGCATGCCGCGCGAACAGGTCGGCGGCACCCTGCGTAAAAGCCTCGCGCCAATTGCCGTGTTGCTTCTCACCATCGGCGCTGGCGGCGGCTTGAAGCAGACCTTGCTGGACGCCGGCGTCAGCCAGACCATCAGCAAAGTCGCCGAGGGTGCGCACATGCCCTACCTGCTGCTGGCCTGGCTGATTGCCGTGGCGTTGCGTCAGGCTACGGGTTCGGCGACCGTCGCGACCACGACGACAGCGGGGATTCTGGCGCCGATGATGGCGGGGCTCGCCGCGACGCAAAGCTCGTTGGTGGCGCTGGCGATTGGCGCCGGCTCAGTGTTCTTCTGCCACGTGAACGACGCCGGCTTCTGGATGGTTCGCGAATACTTTGGCTTGCAGCTCAAACAGACCATCTGGGTCTGGTCGATCCTGCAAACCATTGTCTCGGTGGTGGGACTGGCCGGGACGTTGCTCTGGTGGCACTGGCTGACCTGACACTCGTCAGGAACAGGGCGCCACGGATTGGCGCCCGACACCGGGCATGCGCACACCGAAGTACGCCGCGCTTACGATGCCAACCGCCCCCATCACCGCACAGAACATCACGCAGATCCATGGGCTCCACGGCATCAGACCGATCAGCAACAGCGGGGTGATGCTCGCCCACGCGGCGTAGGCAATGTTGTAGGTGAAGGAGATGCCCGACACGCGAATCCGCGCCGGAAACAATCCGACCATCACCGATGGCACCGCGCCGACCACACCGCAGGCCAGACCGGCGATGGCATACGCCAGCCCGACCCAGTTGCCGCCCATGATCAGACAGCTATAAAGCACACCGATGCCCAAGGGCAGCAGCAGGCTGTAGAGCATGACCGTGCGCCAGGCACCGAGGCGATCGACCAGCAACCCGGCAATCACACAACCGATGTTGAGAAAGACGATGCCCAACGCGCTCAGGGCGAAGGTGTGGCTGGCGGTCATGCCGAAGGTTTTCTGCATCATGGTCGGCGTGATGACCACGAACACCACCACCGCCGACGTCAACACGCAGGTCAGCAGCATCGCCGGCAACATCGCCAGACGATGTTCGCGCAGAACCGTGCGCAGCGGCAGTTCGACCCGCGCTTCACGCTGGGCTTCCATGGCCATGAACACCGGGGTTTCGCTCAACCAGCGGCGCAGGTAGACACCGATCACGCCGAACACACCGCCGAGCAGGAACGGATACCGCCAGGCGTAATCAAGGATTTCTGCCGGGGTGAACACTTGTGCGAGAAAAGTCGCGGTCAGCGCGCCAATCAAGTAACCGAAGGTCAGCCCGGCCTGCAAAAAGCCCAGCGCGTAACCGCGATGCCCGGCAGGCGCGTGCTCCGCGACGAACACCCAGGCGCTCGGCACTTCCCCACCCACCGCTGCGCCCTGCAGGATGCGCAGCGCCAGCAACAGCAGCGGCGCGAAATAACCGATCTGTGCATAAGTCGGCATGATCCCGATCAGCAGGCACGGCAGCGCCATCATCAGGATGCTCAGACTGAAAACCTTTTTCCGGCCCAGACGATCGGCGAAATGCGCCATCAGAATACCGCCCAGCGGCCGCGCCAGATAACCGGTGACAAAGATCCCGAAGCTTTGCAGCAGACGCAGCCATTCGGGCATTTCCGGCGGGAAGAACAATTGGCTGAGGGTCAAGGCGAAGAACACGAAAATGATGAAATCGTAGATCTCCAGCGCCCCGCCGAGGGCCGCAAGGCCGAGGGTCTTGTAGTCGGAACGGCTGAACGGCGCCGGTCGCGCTGTGGATTGGGCAGTCATGGCAAAGAACTCTGGCAGGAAAAAAACCAAGGCGCCCATGGTCTACGCAAATCCGCCTGGGGACAACCCGTTAGACCATAGTCCCGGTTTGGCAGAACCTGCTCACAAATTGGCGGCGGTTGATTTACTGTTTAAGCCTGTCCGGAGGAACCAGGTCAACGCCGACTGACCGGAGTGAACCCGTGTGGGAGCGAGCCTGCTCGCGAAGGCCTCAGCCCAGCCAACTTCGATGTTGAATGTGCCGACCTCTTCGCGAGCAGGCTCGCTCCCACAGGGATCTCTGTGTTGTCGAGATGGGCGACCGTTCCTGCAGACCCACAATAACCATAAAAATCCGAGGTACTCCCTGTGGCCGTTGATATCGAAGATAGCCGCTCTGCGCGCTTTGCCTTGCGCTGTTCAAGCTTTGCCGAACGCTGGTTCCCCGATTCCTGGGTATTCGCCGCGTTGGCCGTGATCATTGTCGCGTTGGCCACGCTGGCCATGGGCGCCAAACCCACCGATGCCGCGATGGCGTTCGGTGACGGCTTCTGGAGTCTGATCCCGTTTACGATGCAAATGGCCTTCGTGGTGATTGGCGGGTATGTGGTCGCCAGTTCGCCACCCGCCGTAAAACTGATCGACAGACTGGCGCGCATCCCGAAAAACGGCCGCTCCGCCGTGGCCTGGGTCGCGCTGATCTCGATGGTCGCCTCGTTGTTGAACTGGGGCCTGTCGCTGGTGTTCGGCGGCTTGCTGGTGCGCGCCCTCGCCCGCCGCACCGATCTGAAAATGGATTACCGCGCGGCCGGTGCAGCGGCGTATCTGGGCCTTGGCGCGGTCTGGGCGCTGGGCCTGTCATCGTCGGCAGCGCAACTGCAGGCCAACCCGGCCAGCCTGCCGCCGGCGATCCTGTCGATCACCGGGGTGATTCCGTTCACGCAGACCATCTTCCTCTGGCAGTCCGGCGCGATGCTGCTGGCGCTGATCGTGATTTCGATCATCGTGGCCTACGCCACTGCGCCCGGCCCGAACTCTGCGCGTGATGCCAAGGATTGCGGCATCGACCCGGCGTTCAATCTGCCACCGCTGCAACCGCGCACCCGGCCCGGCGAATGGCTGGAACACAGTCCGCTGCTGATCATCTTGCTGGTGCTGCTGGCGGCCGGCTGGCTGTTCCACGAGTTCTCGAGCAAACCGGCGATCACCGCGATTTCCGGGCTGAACACCTATAACTTCCTGTTCATCATGCTCGGCGCGCTGCTGCACTGGCGCCCGCGCAGCTTCCTCGATGCGGTGGCCCGCGCGGTGCCGACCACCACCGGCGTACTGATCCAGTTCCCGCTGTACGGCTCGATCGCCGCGCTGCTGACCACAGTCAAAGGCGCCGACGCGCAGACGCTGGCGCATCACATCTCGACCTTCTTCGTCAGCATCGCCTCCCACGACACCTACGCGTTGCTGATGGGCGTGTACTCGGCGATTCTCGGTTTCTTCATCCCGTCCGGCGGCGGCAAGTGGATCATCGAAGCGCCCTACGTGATGCAAGTCGCCAACGATCTGCAGTACCACCTCGGCTGGGCGGTACAGATCTACAACGCCGCCGAAGCGCTGCCGAACCTGATCAACCCGTTCTACATGTTGCCGCTGCTGGGCGTGCTTGGCCTGAAGGCGCGCGACCTGATCGGCTTCTCGTTCGTGCAATTGCTGGTGCACACGCCGCTGGTGCTGTTCTTGCTGTGGGTGCTGGGGACGACATTGGCGTATACGCCGCCGGTGATGCCGTAAACCCGTTTAAAAACTGACAACATAAAACCTGTGGGAGCGGGCTTGCTCGCGAATGCGTTCTGCCATTCACCAGTGATGTGGCTGATACCGAGTATTCGCGAGCAAGCCCGCTCCCACATCAGCGCACAACCCTCCTCAAGTTGTAACCCAACCGTCACATTCAATTGCTAGCGTCCGCCCGAAACAAACTGAAACAATTAAGCAGAACGGGCTGACAGATGAAAGACGAGATAGACGGCACTGACGCACCTGAATCCGACACCCCCGCCGACACCAGCCGCCGCCGCTTCCTCGGTGGTGTTGCCGTCCTCGGCGTGGGCGCGACGCTGGCCGGCTGTGGCAGCGCCAGCGATCAACCGGGCAAACCGGCCCAGCGACCGCTGACGCCAGCCGAGCTGGACAAGGCCCTGCGCGAGCAGGTGAAAACCGTGGTGGTGATCTACGCCGAGAACCGTAGCTTCAACAACCTGTTCGGTGATTTCCCCGGTGTCGAAAAGCCGCTGTCAGCGCTCAAGCCTGCCGATTACCAGCAACGTGACCGCGACGGCAGCCTGCTGCAGACGTTGCCGCCAGTCTGGGGTGGCGTGCTGCAGATCGGCCCGCAAACGCTTGATGGCGTGACCTACCCCAGCGCCACGCAGTTTCAGGAAAACCTGCCCAACGCGCCTTTCGCCCTCAAGGGCCCGAATGCCGAAGACTTGCCGTTCGGTCTGGTGACCCGCGATTTGTGGCACGTGTTCTATCAGAACCAGATGCAGATCAATGGCGGCAAGAACGATGGTTTTGTCGCCTGGGCCGACTCCGGTGGTTTGACCATGGGGCACTACGCCCAGAGCCGCTACTCGCTGCGCTTGTGGGATGTGGCGCAGGAATTCGTGCTGTGCGACAACTTCTTCCAGGGTGCCTTCGGCGGCTCGTTCCTCAACCACCAATACCTGATCAGCGCCACCGCGCCGTTCTATCCGGACGCGGCCAATTCGGTGGCCAAATCCCAGATCGCCGCTCTGCAAAGCGATGATCCGACTGACCCGCGCCTCAAGCCACTGGAACAGTCACCCGCCAGCGCCATGACCGGCCCGCCGCAGTTCGGCCCGAGTGCGCTGACCCCGGACGGCTTCGGCGTCAACACCCTCGCCCCGCCGTACTGGCCGACTTGGATTCGCGATTCGGAGCGTCCGGCGTACTCCAAGCCGGATCTGCCCAACGTGATGGTGCCGCAGACCCACGAGCACATCGGCGACAAGCTGTCGAAGAAGAATGTCGACTGGGCCTGGTACGCCGGCGCCTGGCAGGCGACGCTGGAGCAGTACAAGGATTCGGGCGGCATTCCGAAGATCCCCAACTTCCAGTACCACCACCAGCCGTTCAACTACTTCAAGCAGCAAGGCCCGGAGAACCCGGACGAGCGCAACAAACGACTGCGCGATGCCGGTCTGGGCGATGAATCGAGCAGCAACAAGTTCTTTGCCGACGCCGAGGCCGGCAAGCTGCCGGCGGTAACTTTCTACAAACCGCAAGGCAACCTGAACATGCACGCCGGTTATGCCGACGTGGCCTCCGGCGACCGGCACATCGTCCGCGCCCTGAAGGTGCTGCGCGAAAGTCCGCAGTGGAAAAACATGGTGGTGGTCGTGACGGTCGATGAAAACGGCGGCTGGTGGGATCATGTGGCGCCGCCCAAGGGCGATCGCTGGGGCCCGGGGTCGCGGGTGCCGGCGCTGGTGGTGTCGCCATTCGCCCGCAAAGGCACGGTGGATCACACGGTCTACGACACGGCGTCGATCCTGCGCCTGATCACCCGGGTGTTCCAGCTCGAAACCCTTGATGGCCTCAAGCAGCGTGATGAGACCATGATCGCCCGCGGCCAGAAACCCATGGGCGATCTGACCAACGCCCTGCATTTTCAGGCATGAAACCGAGTTCTGCGAGCTGACGCAAAAATCCGTGAATGACAGCTTCTCTGTGCAACACGGCTGATCCAATATGAAGCGCCCCGAACCCGGGGAACCCACGCTGAAAAGGATCTGAGCATGTTCAAACTCGCAGGACTCACCCCCGCAGCCTTTACCCTTGCCGCGCTCACCCTGAGCGCGGCCGCCCACGCCGATGTCGATCTGAAGCTGGGCAGCACCGAGCGCGTCACCCGCCTCTTCGCCTACCCCAACAATTGCAGCGTGATCTGCTATCGCAACTGGTCGCTGGAGCAGACCGTTGCGCATTACCTGAGTCAGAGCGTGCAGCGCGATGGCTACAGCAATGCCAAGGTGTTGGTGAAGAACGATAACGGGCAGATTTACGCCGAGATCAGCGGCGTTCCCGAAGGCTACGACAAGCCGCTGTCGGCGCTGCTGGACGCCGGGGATCTGGCCTATACCGGCGCCAGCAAGCTCAATGCCGATGGCAAGTGGGCGTACAGTTGGTATCTGTTCCTGCCGTTGGGCATGGCCCTGGAAAACCGCAAGAGCGTCGAACTGCTGCACTTCCCGCCGGACTATTCGCTGACCCAGGCCCAGGATTACCTGCGCTCGAACACCACCGACCGCTGGGCCACGCTGTTGACCGCCAACGGCATCCCGGCCGAGCAGACGCCGGCCTATCAGACCATCATCGACATCGCGCCAATCGCGGCGCCGTCCAACGCAGGTAGTGATCTGGAGGGCGTCTACGACTACTTCAAGGATTATCAGACCACGCTGGTCAAGCAGTTCAGCCAGACCAGCGCCGGCACCACCCTGCCGATGGTCGCGTTCGGTGCGCCGGTGCGTAACTGGATCAAGCAGCAATACGGCCCGACCGTGGCCGTACTGGGCCTGGCAACCATCAGTCCGAGTGCCGGGGTGAACGTGCCGGTGCTGGGTTCGAACCACCCGAGCTACATCTGGTACGCCGCCGACCCGGCCAGCTACGACGGCGATGAAGCAAAAGCCGATGCCGCCGGTTTGAAGGTCATGGGTCAGGACTTGAGCGCCGCTTGCTGGCAAGCCGGGATGGGCAGTAAACCCGGCACCGATGCGAAAACCCTGCTTGATAGCTGCACGCAAACCTGGCAAGTGACGCAAAAGGTCAATACCTGCGAATTGTTCTACACCTCGATCCGCAACCTGACTCCGGCACAGGCTGCCGCCAAGTGCTCGACCACCCCGGTCAAGGCGCAGTTGCAACAGCTTCAAGGCGAATTGCCGGCCACCGCCGTTTCTGCACCACACCTTTGAGCCGCTGAAAAAACTTCCCGTGTCAGTCAATACTGACGCGGGGAGCAGCCAATCACGCCTGTCAGATCTGACAGTAGACGGTAAGTGATATACGCAGGAGGATTGGATCCAAGCATGTTGCGGCGCTGACAGGATGTCAGACCAGGGAAGTCGCAGCATTTTGCCGACAGGGAACGTTATGAATAATCAGGTCCATCAACACAACATCCCACGCGACGCGCCCGGCATTTACCCGTTTGCCGGATTGCCCGTGCGTCTGGGCTTTCCATCCACCGAGGATTTCGAAATCGTGCAGGACCACCATGGTCACGCGACGGTGGTGGCGCGCCGGGCGTTCTTGCGCATCACCCGGATGTGTCGGGTTTCCGGGCAACTGTTGCCCTATCGCTGCCGACAGACGCGCCAGTTACTGACCGGCATCCATCTCTACGACCCGCGCTTTTGCGGGTTGCTTGAACATGCCTGCGATCCGAATGTGTTTCTGGACATGAGTGAACTGTGGCTTTGGGCGCTGCGCGATATTCAGCCGCGTGAACGCCTGACCATCGACTTCGCCGCTACCGAAGACCGTTTGCCGCAACAGTTCGCCTGTACTTGCGGCTCGCCGCGCTGTCGGGGGTGGATCACCGGTTACGATGAGCCACCCAGTATCGAGGGCCAGCACTTTTTGCAGCACTGGCGGCATACGCACTGATCGGGATTACAACGCTCCGACCGGGCGCAGACGGTATTGCGGCGGCAGTTGCTCGAATCCGCTGATGGTGGTGTTCAGGCTTTTCCAGCGACCGTCCTTGATGCCGTAGATGCAGCCGTGAATCGACAGGCTCTGGCCGCGGTGCCAGGCGTTCTGGATGATGCTGGTGTGGGCGACGTTGGCCACTTGCTGAACGACGTTGAGCTCGCACAGCCGGTCGACCTGCTCTTCCTCGGTCGGCAGCTTGGCCAGTTCTTCTCGTTTTTCGTAATACAGGTCACGGATCGAGCGCAGCCAGCCGTCGATCAGGCCGAACTGGCGATCCTGCATCGAGGCGCGCACGCCGCCGCAGCCATAGTGGCCGGTAACCAGGATGTGTTTGACCTTGAGCACATCAACCGCGTACTGGATCACCGACAGGCAATTGAGGTCGGTGTGCAGCACCACGTTGGCGACGTTGCGGTGTACGAACAGATCGCCCGGCAGCATGCCGACGATCTCGTTGGCCGGCACCCGTGCGTCGGAGCAGCCGATCCACAGATATTCCGGGGTCTGCTGGCGCGCCAGCTTGGCGAAGAAATCCGGGTCTTCCTTGGTGATCGCGTCAGCCCAACGCTCGTTGTTATCAATCAGGTCTTGTAAGTCGTGCATGGTTAAGGCCTCAAGAAAGATGCGCAGGTATGACAGACGACCGCCCGTCGGGGTCACGCAAGAAACGCAGGTGTTTTTCTTTGGAATTCTCGGGTGTCCGGTGAGTCCACTCAGTAAGGCCCACAGTATGAGGATTTGCCATGACTGATTCACGACGTCCGTACGATGCGGTGCAACCGGAACCCATCGATGACAACGAAGACCGCATGGGCTCGGTGCATGAGCTGGATTTCGATGAAGACGAACCCAGCGCGAAAATCGGCGACGAGATTCCGGAACGTGAACGCGAGCAACTGATGCCCGCTGAACGGGTGCGCGAGGCCGGCCTTACCGGTGCATCGACGGCTGACCACGAACCGACCGACGATGACTTGAGCCCGGAAACACTGATTCACGAGGATGGCGCACGCGATGCCGAAGAGGCTGGCGAGGGCAATCAGGCCGATTGGGATCTGAGCATTGTCGATGAGGATGACATCGGCGGCGGCAATGGTCTGGATGAGGCGGAGCTGGCGCGGCGTGATCCGCTGGATGGCAATCGCTGATCGCCTGATGTGACGCGACTCACTGTAGGAGCTGCCGAAGGCTGCGATCTTTTGATCTTGCCTCTAAAAACAAGATCAAAAGATCGCAGCCTTCGGCAGCTCCTACAGGAGATCAGTCAACCAACGTGCAGGCCATGACCACAGCGTCTTCGCGCCCGCCCACCGCCGGATAATAATCGCGACGCCGGCCAATCTCATTGAAACCATAGCGCTCATACAACTTGAACGCTGCGGTATTGCTGTCGCGCACTTCCAGGAAGCATTCCCGGGCAGAGGCCGCATATGCCCGCGACATCAGATGCTCGAGCAGCGTCAGCCCCAGCCCCCGTCCCTGATTCTCCGGTTTGACCGTGATATTCAGCAGATGCGCCTCGTCGAGAATGATCTGCACCACCCCGTGGCCGACCTGCTGCTGGCCTTCGAACATCAGCCAGATCTGGTATTTGCCCAGCCCGTCGAGAAAAATCCCGCGCGTCCAGGGATGGCTGTACGCCGCGTATTCGATCTTCAATACCGCGTCCAGGTCCGCCTCGGTCATCGGGCGGAACGATACAGCTTCACTCATTCGATGGTTTCCAGCGCGCCATCAGCCGACGCATGGCTTGCCACACAGCGGCCTTGCGCTGTGGCTCTTCCATTAACAATTCCAGACCAGGGATGGCCCAGGCCAGGCCCAGTCCTTCGATCTGCAATTCACTATTGAACGCTGCAGCGTCCGCCTCTCCGGCAAAGCGCACCGCCGGCAGGCCGATCAGCCACAGGCAGGCGCAAGGCGCCGCTTCCATTTGTACCGAGAGGAAACCCTGAACGAAGTCGCGCGCCGCTTCCGGGCCTTGATCCATGGTGCCGCGGTTCAGCCACGGCCAGCGCACCGGCTCGCCGACAATCTGCGGCGCATCCGGCAGACCGGCGGCACGCAGCATGTCTTTAAGCAGCAGATAGGCCGGATCGCGGCTCTGGAACGCTTCGCCTGTGGGTAACTCGACCAGCAGCAGGCAAGCCCCGGCGCGCAGCAACTGCAGGGCAAAACGCGGTGGCGGCACGGGCGCGGGTCTGGCGACAACTGGCGCCTCCTCGACCTCTTCCACCGGCTTGGCGCCATTGCGGGTACTGGCGAGCGACGGGCGCGGCACTTCGATCTTCGGCCGTTCGACCGGACGGGCGGCAGGCTGCACCGGAGCTTCGGCCTGCACAACCGGCATCACCGCGACCTCTGGCTCAGGCTCGGGCATGTCCAGCAGCTCGGGCCGCGACGGGGCGGCGAAAGGCAATTCGGTGCGCGGCAGCCAGTTGACCACCTGCATGGCGTTCAAATAGGCGCGGCGGCGGGACTCGATAAGCAAAGGGTCGGCCACTTGTGGATAACTGAAGTGGGCTGATTCTACAGCCCTTCGTTCAAGATCGCTTGCTGTTGATCGATAGCCTTTACCGGGCTCGCTCCCTGAGAAAATGCGACAGCCCGTCCCGAGAGTGAATCGCATCCCTCGCGATGCAGTACAATCGCGGCTTTTAATCGCCAACCAGCCGGCCATTCCGATGATCGAACCCAAGCGCGTCTTGCGCGCCCTCGCTGAACACTGGGCACTTCTGGAGCCACTGTGCGAGCACTTCGACCAAGGCACCCTGAGCCTCAACGAACTGCGCACGCAACTGGCCGCCCAACAACTGGACAGCACGCCGCAGGACATCACCAGCCTGCTCGACGTGTGGATTCGCCTGGACATTCTGGTGCCCGTGGCGAAAAGCCCGAACCGTTTCGAGCTCAACGCGCAGATCCACGACTTCCTCGCCTACCTGCGCCGTGAGCATCGTCTGGGCCTGTGCCTGGAGATCGAAGCCTACCTGCGTCACCTCGAACGGCTGGCCGGCTACATTCAGGACGCGTTCGACGTGCGCGACGGCAACGACCTCGCCCGTCAGCTGCGTTTGCTCGACATGCGCGTGCGCGACGTTCTGAAGAAACTCGACAACGACGAGCAGGCCCTGGTCGCCGTCGCCGAACGGGCCAAGACCAGCGACCGGCAGATTCCGCTGCGTCAGCGTTACGCCGAAGTGTTGGCGACCTGGGACGAATACGTCGAGCCGATGATCGATCTGGTGAATGCCGACGGCGCCTTCGAACAAGGCGTGCGCAAGGTCGAAACCGTGCTGCTGAAGATGCTCAGCGAACAGCAACGCCTCGGCCATCTGGTCGATGACGACATGCTGCTGCGCACCCACGCGCGCATCCTCGAGATGCAGACCAGCGCCCAGCTGACCCTGCGCCACGCCCGCGAACTGCTGCTGCCGCTGCGTGAAGAGGCGCGCCGGCACAACGCCGTGACCCGTGGTGCCGCGCTGGCGCTGGCGGCGATTCGTCGCAAAGGCATTGACGCCGTGCCGCAAGCGGCAATGCCGCTGTTCACCCGGCCGCAAAGCACCTTCCTCGGCAGCGCCAGTCAGGTCGAGGCCTACGTCTACGCCCTGGCGCGTTTCGAGCCGAAACCGGCGCGTTTCCCCAAGGCGCACAAGACCCAGAAATCCGGCGATGCGCCACGTGCACCGCGCACCGTGCGCGAGATGGTCGAGCGTTGCGAAGAGTCCCTGCCGATGCCGGATCTGATGACCTGGTTGCTGGAGCAGGAACCGGACGGCGCCACCGACGAATTGCTCTACTGGTTCTCGCGTCTGTCGCGGGAAAAACGCTTCACCCGCGAGCGTCTGGAACGCCGCGAATACCACACTCACGAGCATCAGGTCAGCCTGCGCTCCTTCGCCCTGCTCTCGGCCCGCGACCCTGCCGCCGCCGAGGATTCTGCGAGCATCCCCAATGCATCTTGATCTATCCGAACTGTCCCAACTGGCGCCGATCTTCCGCGAGCTGTTCAAGGGCTACCACGTCAGCCGCCGCGACCCGGAACTGTACGCGCAACTGTCGAACTTCCAGGATCAATACCGCACGCTGTTCAAGGCACTCGGCTTCGAACTGGTCTGCGACACCCGTGGTTTCTACTACTTCGTGCCGGACATGGCCGCTGCGGCGGTGAACAAGACCGCTCAGCGCCTGGCGCTGTTCACCTTCATCCTCGTCGAGCACCTGGCCGATCAGGGCCGCGATCCGATCGCCGTGCTCGACGGTGGCAGCCTCGGCCGTGAAGAGCTGCCGTCGCTGCTGGATAAATACCGCGACCTGTTCATCCAGGCCGAAGTGCAGACCGTCGAAGAACTCGAAGAAAAAATCATGCGTCGCATGACCCAGCTCGGTTTCGCCGGCGAAGAAAACGGCGTGTACCGTTTCCTGCCGCCGATGCACCGCTTCCTCGATGTGTGCCTGTCGGTGCAGCAGGACCGCGATCTGGCGGCCAGCGTACACAGCGTGCTGCCGCTGCCGGCACCGGTGCTGATCGACGAAGAAGCCGAAGCCAAATTCCTCGAGACCGACGATCCGCTTGATCTCAGCGAATTTGAGGAAGAGAGCGAAGAAGACGCACTGGCTAGAGCCATTGCCGAAGAACAGGAGTCCGACGCATGAGCCAGGAACGCTACGGCATCCGCCGCTTTGCCCTTTTGAACACCGCCGGTTACAGCCTCGGCCTGTTCCCGCTGGAAGAACCGCTGTCGGTTTACGGCGCGAACAACCTCGGCAAATCCGCCTCGATCAACGCCTTGCAGTTCCCGATTCTGGCGCGCATGTCGGACATGAGTTTCGGCAAGTACAGCCTGGAGCAATCGCGGCGTTTCTACTTCGCCTCCGACACCAGTTACATCCTCGTCGAAGTCAATCTGCCCCACGGCCCGCACGTGATCGGCGTGGTCGGGCGCGGCCCGGGTGGTGGTTTCGGTCACCAGTTCTTCGCCTACGCCGGCAAGCTCGATCTGGCGCATTACCAGAAGAACGACACTTGCCTGCGTCAAAAAGAACTGTTCAGCAACCTTGAGAAAGAAGGCCTGAAAGCCTACGAACTCAAGCCGGACGAACTGCGTCGTCTGCTGGTGGGCGGTCACACCTCGATCCCGCTGGATCTGACCCTGATCCCGCTGCGCTCCACCAGCGAGCAGAGCCTGAAAACCTTCCGTGCGCTGTTCATCAACCTGCTGCACATGCGCGAAATCACTGCGGCCAAGTTGAAGCAACTGTTCCTCGATGCCTTCGAGCACAGCCTGCGTTCCGGTAGCGTCGACTACATCGCCGCGTGCGAAGAAGCCTTCCGCGATGTGCGCCGGATGGAGCAGGACTACAACTCGCTGGTCGCCGCCGGCCCGCTGGTCGAAGCCTTGGCCAACGGCGTGAAACAGCGCGATGTGCTGCGTGGCAAACTGCATCGCCTGTCGCCGCTGCTCGACTCGTTGCTCGGCACCTGGTCGGACTACGCCACGGCGCGCAAGGAAGAGCTGACGATTCAGGCCGAGCACTACCGTCGCGAACAGGATGATCTGCAAAACGATCAGCGCGGTGGCACGCAGGAGCTGATGCGTCTGGAGCGGGAAATCTCCGGCATCCAGCGCTGGCTCGGCGAGTTGTCGGTGCTGAAAAACCGCTTCGCGCTGGTCGATGACGTCAAGGTGCTGGAGCAGCAACTGCTCGCCGCCAAGGACGCCCACGACGAACTGGCTGGTGCGCTGGCACAGTCCCGGCAGTTCAGCGCCGAGGATTTGGAAGAGCGTCTGCGCGATCTGGAAAAACGCCTGAAGTCGGTGAAGCAGCAACTCGATCACGCCGACAACAACAGCTACGCGCGCCTGCGTGAGGAGTTCTCGCAGCAGGACGTCGAGCGCCTGATGCGTCTGTTCAACAGCGCGCTATTCAGCCTGCCGCTGGGCGAGCACGGCATCACCCTCGACGAGGATGGCGAGTGGGTCAAATCGGTCGAGCTGATCCTCGATGGCTTCAAGGGCGAGCGCTTCGAAGTGCCGGGCTTGTCGATCGACATCTCGCACATCGAGCCGCCCGCTCTGCAAGCGCTGGCCGACCGCGCCGCGCTGCGTGACCAGAAAGAACGTCTGGAAAAAGAGCTCAAGCAACTCAAGACCCAGCAAGCCGTGGCCGCCGACCGCGCCGCGAGCAAGACCCAGACCGAAGCGCTGTACCAGCAAGTGCTGGATGCGCAGAAAGCCCTGGAAGATTTCCGTCGCACCCAGACCCTGAGCGCCGAAGAAGGCGACAAGCTTGAGCAGTTGGCGCAGATGGAAGCGGCGCAGGACGAACTCAAGCGCTCCAGCGATGCGTTCACCGAGCGCGTCCAGCAACTGTCGGCCAAGCTGCAACTGGTCGGCCGGCAGATCGCCGACATGGAAGCCAAGCAGCGCACCCTCGACGACGCCCTGCGCCGCCGTCAGCTGCTGCCGGCGGACCTGCCGTTCGGTACGCCGTTCATGGATCCGGTCGACGACTCGATGGACAACCTGCTGCCGCTGCTCAATGACTATCAGGACAGCTGGCAAGGCTTGCTGCGCGCTGACGGGCAGATCGAAGCGCTGTACGCGCAGGTGCGCCTCAAAGGTGTGGCCAAGTTCGACAGCGAAGACGACATGGAGCGCCGTCTGTCGCTGCTGATCAACGCTTACGCGCACCGTACCGATGAAGCCCTGACGCTGGGCAAGGCGCGGCGTGCGGCGGTCACCGACATCGCCCGAACCCTGCGCAACATCCGCAGCGACTACGACAGCCTCGAACACCAACTGGCGCTGTTCAACCGCGAGATCAACAAGCGTCAGGTGTCCAACCTGCAGAGCTTCCGCATCGTCCTGGCGCCGAACAAGGAAGCGCTCAAGCACATCGACCAGATCATCCACAGCGCCGGCCAGTACGAAGAAGGCGAAACCCTGTCGGTGTTCGATCTGAGCCAAAGCGCGGAGCAGGACAATAAGAACGAAGAGGCCAAGGAATACCTGGCACGGTTGGTGGCGGCAAACCACAACCAGCTCGGCCTCAAGGACTTGTTCGAACTGGCGTTCGAGATCACCAAGGTCAATGGCCAGCCAGTGATTCACACCGACATCGATGGCGCGGCCTCCAACGGTACGACCATGACCATCAAGGCGCTGACCAACATGTACTTGTTGCTGCACTTGATGGATCGCGACCTCGCTGGTCGCGTGCGCCTGCCATACTACCTCGACGAGGCGGCGGACATCGACGAGAAGAACCAGGCCGCGCTGCTGGAAACCAGCCTGCAACTGGGCTTCGTGCCGATTCTGGCGAGTGTGAAGCCGCAGGTCTGCGCCAGTGTCGCCATCGACCTGGAAGGCGGTAGCGGCCCGGCGGGGATCTACATCGATGAAGCGGACTGGAAGTACATCCGCCGGCATGATGTGGTGAAGGCCACCGTCAATGTGCAAGCCGATGAGCCGGAGCTGGATGAGGTTTGATCGACTTTAGCTGAAGGCAAAAAAAAGGGCCGCGATCTGTTGGGATCGCGGCCCTTTTTTATGGCTTTGGGTTTGTGCTGATTAGGAGGACCTCATCGCTGGCAAGCCAGCTCCCACAGGTTTTTGTTGAATACACATTCTGTATACGACACAAACCCTGTGGGAGCGGGCTTGCCCGCGAAGGCGTCCTTCCAGACGCCACATCAATGGCGGGTTATTTACCGAGCGAAATCTTCGGCGCCCAGGTCAGCCATTCATCCTCGAACTTATCGAACAGCGGGAACGTCTGCTCAGGCCGTGCCGGGTTGCCCATGCGCTCACCGTCCGGCGTGGCGAAGGCGATGCCTCCCTGAATTGCTGTCTCCAGCGACTCCGTGCGCACCGTCAGACCATTGAACAGGCCGATGTCGAAACCAACGCCGCTGGTGTTCCAGAATCGGCTGCCGCTGCGCACCAACGGCGCGTATTTTGGCTCGATCAAAATGTGCACCAACACCCGGTCAGCCGTCTGGCCCAGTTCGTAACCGGTGACCTTGCCCACGGTGATTTCGCGGTAGGTCACGGGTACGCCCGGTTTCAGCGAGCCACGGCGCGCGGCGCTCAACACCAGACTCAAGCCAGCCTCCTGCTTGCTCACTTCCGGCGGACTGGCCAGCGCAACGAAGTTCTTCTGCGGGCCGAGATTTTTCGCCGCCGGCTGCACTTCCACATACTGCCCGGTGACCAGGGTTTCCAGGTTCTGGGTCTTGATCAGTCCCAACTCCGGCTTGACCACCCAGAACTGACTGCCGACCCGCGCAATGCGCTCCGGTACTTCGGTGATCCGCGCGGTAATCATCACGGCTTGCAAATCGTCGGTCAGATCGACGTCTTCAATCTTGCCGACATCCAGCCCTTTGAAACGAATCGGTGTGCCCGGGCGCAAACCGTCGGCGCGGTCGACCTTGATCGTCACCAGCGTGCCTTTCTGGTTGGCCTCGTCATGATTGGCGAACAGACGGAAGCGCGGAATACGCTTCTGCAGTGGCGCCTTGGCTTGCGGCGTTTCGAAAGCGATACCGCCGGCCATCAATGTCTGCAAAGACTCGCTCTTCACTTGAATACCACCTGTCAGACCACCGGTGAGGGTGATGCCGCTGACATTCCAGAAGCGTGTCGACGCGTTGACCAGGTTTTCGTACTCCTTCTCGATATGCACGCCGATGACGATTTGCTTTTTGGTCTTGGAGAACTGATAGCTCTGTACCGAACCGACCTTGACCTGCTTGTACAGAATCGGACTGCCGACTTCGATCGAACCGAGAACATCGGTAAACAGCACCAGGTGCAGACCCGGCGAACGCAAATCCAGCGGCGGCGCTTTTGGCCGCGCCTCGAATTCGCGTTTCGGCGCGGCACCTTTGTCGCCCGGACGCACGGCGATGTAGTTACCTTTGACCAACGCTTCGAGCCCGGTGATACCGGCCAGGGAAATCGACGGTTTGACCACCCAGAACTGCGTGCCTTCGACCAGATAGTCCTCCGCCAGAGGATCCAGCGTCAGCTCGGCGGTGGCACTGTTCAGATCCGGATCGATTTTCAGCGCCTTCATGTTGCCGACCTGAATGCCCTTGTACATCACCGGCGTACGACCGGCCTGCAGGCCTTCGAAGTCACTGAGTTTGACCTTGACCCGGATGCCGGCAGCGGCGGCGTCGAAGTCCTCATACAGACGGAACGGCAGGCTTGGATCAGTAGGCGGACTGTCCTTGCGATTCTCCGGAGTGGCGAAGGCAATACCGCCGGCGACGATGCTCGCCAGAGACTCGCTGCGTACTTTTACCCCGGACAGGTTGGCGTCGATGCTGATGCCGCTGGCATTCCAGAACCGTGTGTGTTTGCGCACCAGTTTGGCGTAGGTCGGCTCGATGAACACTTTGAGTTCAACGGTGCTCTGGTCTTCAGACAGCACGTAGCTTTTGATCTGACCGACCTTGATCTGCTTGTAGAACACCGGGCTGCCGCGGTTCAGCGAACCAAGGCGATCGGCCTTGATGGTCAGGTGCAGTCCGGGCTTGGAGTCCGACAGCGGCGGCTCCTCGGCCAGCGCCTTGAACTTGCGGGTCGGCTCACCTTCGCCAGGACTGATGGCCACGTAGTTACCTGAAACCAGGGTTTCCAGACCGGTGATGCCGGCCAGGGTCACGCTCGGTTTCACCAGCCAGAAACGCGTGCTGGTCTTGAGGTATTGCTCGACGTCCTTGTTCATCTCGACGGTGGCAATCACCCCTTTGGAATTGCCCTCGTCATCAAGTTTGAGCGTCTTCACCTTACCCACCGGCATGCCCTTGTAGACCACTTCGGTCTTGTTGGCCTGGATGCCTTCACCGCTTTCGAAACGCACCTGAATCTCGATCCCGGTTTCGTTATAGGCACGCCAGCCGAGCCAGCCGCCGATGATCAGGGCAATCAGAGGCAGTACCCAAATGGCAGACCAGTTCGAGGCCGGTCGGGTTTTCGCTACAGGCAAATCAGTCATGGTCGTCGTCCGACTCCGTGTTATCCCAAATCAGTCGGGGATCGAAAGTTACTGCGGCAAGCATCGTCAGAATCACCACACTGGCGAAGGCGATGGCGCCAAGGTTGGCTTCGACACTGGCTAGCCGGCCGAAGTTGACGACCGCCACCAGAATGGCGATCACAAAGATGTCGAGCATCGACCAGCGACCGATGAACTCGATGAAGCGGTACATCCAGATCCGCTGCCGCGCGGACAACGGCTGACGCCGCTGCACCGAAAACAGCAGCAGCGCGATGCCCACCAGTTTGAAGGTCGGCACCAGAATACTGGCGATGAACACCACGGCGGCAATCGGGATCATGCCGTGCTGCACCAACTGGATCACGCCGGACATGATGGTGCTGGGATCGCCCTGCCCCAGCGAACTGACCGTCATGATCGGCAACACATTGGCCGGGATGTAGATAATCGCAGCAGTGATCAGCAGAGCCCAGGTTCGGGCCAGACTGTTCGGACGACGAGCGTGAACCAGCGCACCGCAGCGGGTGCAGGTCTGCTCGTCGGTGTCCACATCCTGTCTGTTCAATTCATGGCATTCGGTACAAATCAGAATGCCCGCATCAATCGCCCGCATGGGCATCCTCTCCTGATAACGCCTGCCAGATCTGATGCGGTGACATCACCACTTCCAGCCAGACCTGAACCAACAACAAACCGATGAAACACGCCAGACCGAGGCCGACGGTGATGGCCGCCATGTCCGCCAGTTTGACGATCGCCACGAGGACGCCCATGAGGTAGACCTCGAGCATTCCCCAGTCTTTGAGGTGGTGATAAATGCGGTAGAGCAGCAAGCCGTAACTGCGCCCGAGATTGAAACGGATCGTCAGCAAAACGAATAACTGGCACACCAACTTCAGCAACGGAATGGCCATACTGCACAGGAATACGACGATCGAAACGCCCTGCATCTCCGTATTGAACAAGCCGAGCACGCCGCTCCAGACCGTATCCTGCGAAGATTGCCCGAGGATATTGAGCTGCATGATGGGTAAAAAGTTTGCCGGGATGTACAGCAATAATGCTGCGATCACCAAGGCAAGGCTGCGCTGCACCACATTATGGCGATGGGCGTACAACTCGTAACCGCAGCGCGGGCAGATTGCTTTCTCGCCATGGGCAAGCTTGGGCTTGCGCATCAGCAGGTCGCACTCATGACAGGCCACCAAGTCTTCCAGCGGTAAATTTGACAGCCCTTGGGCGTCAACCGGATCTGACATAAAGGCTCTGGCTCCGAAAAAGATGGGGGTTATTCTAGTGTTCTGATTCGAAAATAACTGTGCAAAATTGTTCGCTGCCTAAGTAAAAAT
>NZ_JAESJL010000015.1:0-94980 GCF_016756945.1 Pseudomonas sp. MWU318 | reverse complement strand
CGAAGGCCGCGATCTTTTTCTATCAGGCGCTACGAGACGCTCTGACCAACCGCAACCCG
This sequence comes from Pseudomonas sp. MWU318, assembly GCF_016756945.1. Taxonomy (NCBI): domain Bacteria; kingdom Pseudomonadati; phylum Pseudomonadota; class Gammaproteobacteria; order Pseudomonadales; family Pseudomonadaceae; genus Pseudomonas; species Pseudomonas sp. MWU318. Next base: position 94,921 of record NZ_JAESJL010000015.1, on the reverse strand, counting down.
CCAATCACCAACGCAAACACCGCCAGAGTCGTGTTGTACAACGCCAGCGCCGGCAACCCGAACACCAACGCCAGCACCGCCAGCCACCACCCTGCCCGCCCCGGCAGCACAAAACCGAGCAGCGCCGCGCCCAGCGCGGTCCAGCCCAGCACTTTGAAGTGAATCATCAGCCCCAGGTTCGAGCGCACCGTGCATTCCCAACGGCTCGCATCATCGACGCAGATGCCGACCCACTGTCCGTCCTCCATGAAGCCATAACGCGCGCCATAACTGGCGGCCAGCCACAGCGGCAACAGCACGAGCAACAGAATCACGGGCAAGCGGCGGGACATGAAACTCTCCAATCAACGAAATCGGCGGCCAGCTTAATCTGCCCGCACGCGTTGGCAAGCACTAACAACTGTTAACTGGTCATCCGCGCCTTGCAAAGTGTATCGTCCAGCTACTATTACTCCGAATTCTGCCTGTTTGGTGCCGAGGCATGGCACTTTGGCGCAAGCCCGGTGGTCATAGCCTGCGAACTTCATTCGGCACCTTCCTTTAAGGGATCCAGTCATGCTCCGTTCCTTGCGCTTCGCCGCGCTGTTCAGCGGCCTTATTCTGAGTGCGTCCGCACTGGCGGTGGATATCGATGCCGCCAGTTATGGCTATCCCCTGACCAACCCGTTCGAGGCGACCATCGCCACCACGCCACCGGACCTGCGCCCGGAGTTGCCGTCGAACGACGAGATCAATCAGTCCGACCACAGCATCACCCTGCGCCCGGAACGGGCCTTCATCCTCCCGGACAATTTCTGGGCGGTGAAAAAACTCACCTACCGCATCGCCGAGCAGGACAAACCGGCGCCGCTGATCTTCCTGATCGCCGGTACCGGCGCGCGCTATGACAGCACGCTCAACGAGTACCTGAAGAAGCTCTACTACAAGGCCGGCTACCACGTTGTGCAGCTGTCGTCGCCCACCAGCTTCGACTTCATCAGCGCCGCTTCACGCTTCGCCACCCCGGGCATCACCAAGGAAGACGCCGAAGACATGTACCGGGTGATGCAGGCCGTGCGTGCGCAGCATCCGAAACTGCCGGTCACCGAGTACTACCTCAGCGGCTACAGCCTCGGCGCGCTGGATGCCGCGTTCGTCGCGCATCTGGACGAGACCCGACGCAGCTTCAACTTCAAGAAAGTCCTGCTGCTCAACCCGCCGGTCAACCTCTACACCTCGATCAGCAACCTCGACAAGCTGGTACAGACCGAGGTGAAGGGCATCAACAACAGCACCACCTTCTATGAACTGGTGCTGAACAAGCTGACCCGCTACTTCCAGCAGAAAGGCTACATCGACCTCAATGACGCCCTGCTCTACGACTTCCAACAGTCGAAGCAGCATCTGACCAACGAGCAGATGGCGATGCTGATCGGCACCTCGTTCCGTTTCTCGGCGGCCGACATTGCCTTCACCTCCGACCTGATCAACCGTCGTGGCCTGATCACCCCGCCGAAATTCCCGATCACCGAAGGCACCAGCCTCACGCCGTTCCTCAAGCGTGCGCTGCAATGCGACTTCGACTGCTACCTGACCGAACAAGTGATTCCAATGTGGCGCGCGCGCACTGACGGCGGCAGCCTGCTGCAACTGATCGATCAGGTCAGCCTGTACGCACTCAAGGATTACCTGCACGACAGCCCGAAAATCGCCGTCATGCACAATGCTGATGACGTGATCCTCGGCCCGGGCGACCTCGGTTTCCTGCGCAAGACCTTTGGCGATCGCCTGACCGTTTACCCACTGGGCGGCCATTGCGGCAACCTTAACTACCGCGTCAACAGCGACGCCATGCTGGAGTTTTTCCGTGGCTAAATATCTCCTGCTGATTGCAGCGCTCCTCAGTGCAGGCGTGGCCCAGGCCGACAACAGCAAAGCCAACGCGCCGGTGGTGGTCGACAGCGACGGCTTCAAGGAGCCGCTGTCCAAACTCAAGTTCAACCCGGGGCTGGACCAGCGTGAGTTCGAGCGCTCGACGCTCAACGCGCTCAACGTCTATGACCCGCTGGAGTCGTGGAACCGCCGCGTCTACCACTTCAACTACCGCTTCGACCAATGGGTGTTCCTGCCGGTGGTCGACGGTTATCGCTACGTGACGCCAAGCTTCCTGCGCACCGGGGTGAGCAACTTCTTCAACAACCTTGGCGACGTGCCGAACCTGGTCAACAGCCTGCTGCAGTTCAAGGGCAAGCGCTCGATGGAAACCACCGCGCGGCTGCTGCTCAACACCACTATCGGCATTGCCGGTCTGTGGGACCCGGCCACCGCCATGGGCCTGCCGCGCCAGAGCGAAGACTTCGGCCAGACCCTGGGCTTCTACGGCGTACCGGGCGGTGCCTACTTCGTCTTGCCGATCCTCGGCCCGTCGAACATTCGCGACACCGCCGGCCTAGCCGTGGACTACACCGCCGAATCGGCGATCAACTACCTGAACGTGTCGGAAGTCAGCTCCAACCACCCGGAAATCTGGGCCCTGCGTGCGGTCGACAAGCGCTACCAGACCAACTTCCGCTACGGCCAGATGAACTCGCCGTTCGAGTACGAGAAAGTGCGTTACGTGTACACCGAGTCGCGCAAGCTGCAGATTGCCGAGTAACCCCTCCCGACCGCTGGCAAGAGTCGACCCCGTCGAGCTTGCCAGCGCGTCTTTCTCCCCGACATTCTTGTCTTATGCCTGCCCTTCCGGGCACACGCGGGTAAAGACTGACGCCGCCACTTCGTCTTTCAGACAGGCCCCGCCGGCTTAACCAACTGGTGAGTCAACGCCGCGAGCAGATTCGAAATCGAACATGAAAATTTAAATGTGAATTTTTTATTAACATTCTGTGACAGCTTATGTAGACTCGCCCCAACACTGCAAAGGATGCAATGACGTGTTCAACGATATTCAAGGAATGATATCGGCTCTCCCTTATCCTCCCTTTCGACGCTGTTCTACCCGATATCTGCAACCCGCAGGTCACGGCAAACTTTACTATTCAAGACTCAGCGAAATTTGCGCATAGCCTGTCGCTCGGCTTATCAGTAATACATCCTTCGATACATTCCATTATGCCGTCCGGATGGCAGGGTGTTTCGTGCACTTTCAATTAGCTGCGGATGAATTACTTCAGCGATCAGCGTCGGCAATGCATTGATCCACCCACTTCAATCTGCACTTGTCGCGGGTTTGAAAAACGGCCGTCATCAACATGCATACTTCATTAAAAACCGGCATCACCCAATATCTGTCCGAGATGCCAATGTTCATCTGGATATTGTTTATCGGCACCTTTGTAACCCGTGCAACTTCAATGATGGTCTGGCCGTTTATCTCGATCGTGCTGTACACCCGGTTTGGTTTCAGTGCGACGTTTATCGGCCTGATCCTGACCCTGTCGATCGCCCTGTCGTCGATAGCGAGTTTTTACAGCGGTTACCTGTCGGACAAAATCGGCCGCTTGAAAATCATCGTGCTGGGCTGCGTCGTGGCGGCAGGTTCTTATCTGCTACTGGGCATCAGCAGCAGCGCCTACGGCTACATTGCCGGAACTCTGCTGGCAAACCTGTCGTGGGCACTGGTCAACAACCCGATCAAAACCATCATCGGCGATGTCATCGAATCTCGACCTCTGGTCGAGCGCGCGATGCATCTACGCTACTTTTTCCTCAACGCCGGTGCGGCGACAGGCCCCTACTTCGGGCTCAAGCTGGGAATCTCCGCCGACTCACTGTCCTTCGTCCTGGTGACCTTGTCCTATGTGCTGCTGCTGGTCGGCGTGGTGATCTTCGGTAAAGGCGTAACCCTCAAGGCGGTCAATACCACCAGTTTCAAAAGCACCATGGGCGTGCTCGCCAGAGACCACCTGTTCCTGGCACTGGTGATCAATAACATCATCATGATGTTCATCTTTGGCAGTTTTGACTCCAGCTTGCCGCAGTTGATGGCCACCCTTGCCTTCGAAGGCTACCTGCCCTTTATCGCCTCGTTGATTGTCTTGCATGCATCAACGATCGTAATACTGCAATTGCCGCTTGCCAGTGCGCTGTCGTCGGTATCGCTGAATACCAAAATCTATCTTGGCTCGGCCCTGTTGATCCTCGGCGAGGCCGGCTTTGCGCTGGCTGCGCACAACTACGACATCAAAGCATTGTGGTATGGCGCTGTATTGCTCATGAGTATCAGCCAGACCCTGCTCTTTCCGTGCATCAACATGTTTGTCGACAGCCTGGCGCCACCTAATCTGCGAGGCGCCTACTTTGGTGCCGCGTCGTTATACAGCATCGGTTTTTCTCTCTCGCCGATTGTCGGTGGACTGTTTATACAGAACCTCAGCGGAACCGCACTTTATATATTCCTGACATTGTCCAGTCTGCTGATGACGCTGATCTTCATGGGGATTTTCCGACAAAGAAAAACCACTGATGAAACAGTTTCCTCAGTAGCCAACATCGAGACTTCACCCACCGCCGGCTGAACACTCGACGCAGAACTTACCAAGTTGCATTGCCGTACACCAATTACGTTGGTGCGGCGCCTCTTTGCCTAAAGAACACCTATTTCTCGAACTTCCCGACTTTCAGGAAAACATCATGAATACGCCGATTTATGACCTCATCCTCTGTGGCGCCGGCCCCGCCAACATCTCGCTGTTGCCTGATCTTATTCAGAATGAACAGATACAGCGCTGCCTGATACTTGAGAAATCCAGCACATTGGGCAGCGGCGAAATCGGTCAATACCGGATCACTGCCAACTCGCTTGGCGGGGTCTTTCTGGAAAAATTCCAGGATCGCACGGACGACTTGAGTCGATTCCTGCAGGGGACGCCAGAATGGGCATATTTCACCGAGCGGCGGAGCGAGGCGGTAGAGCTGCGTCATGTCGGGCGCTTCCTCCAACACATCGGCACCTATGTGGCCCGGCACCAGGCGCTCTACAAGCGCTTCGAAATCTCCACCCAGTCGACCGTCTGCGAAATCCGTCTGACCGCGCAGGGTCATTACTGCGTCAGCTATCTGCTCGATGGTCAGCGCGTACAGGCGTTGTGCAAGAAAATCATCTTCAACATCGGTGGCCGGCTGAATCAAGCCAGCGTGCAACACCCACGACACAACATCAATTCGGACGCGCTGCTCAAGGGCGAACACGACCAGGCGCTGCAAAGTGGCGAATACACCAATCTGGCCATTGTCGGCTCTTCGCACAGCGCCGTTTCCTGCCTGATCCGCCTGGTGGAGCAACTGGATTTCCCAGGCACCATCACCTTGCTGACCAAGCGCGATTTCAGGCTGTTCTTCGACTCCCCCGCCTCCGCGCGCGAGCAGCACTATCCGTTCGTCGATGCCGATATCTGCCAGGCCAGCCAAAGGGTCAATCGTTATTCGGGACTGCGATATGACTCGTTCGAATTCGCTCGCAAGATCAAACAAGGCCTGATCCGCAACCTGAACATCGTTGACATCGCACAGGCCTCTGCCGATCAGGTCCTGAACCTGATCGCGCAATCGGACCTGCTGATCCACAGCACCGGATACAAGGCCGGGCTGGTGCCGATACTGGATGTCGATGGCACGGCGCTGGAGCTGCAACAGGACGATTTCGGATTGCTCACCAATCAGCAACTCAACCCGCTCACCCGCGAAGGTCGAGTACTGGAAAACTTCCATACATTCGGTCTCGGAGCCGGGATCAAGACGGGTGGCGACAGCGGCGGCGAGGAGAGCTTTCACGGCAGGATCGACGGCGTGTGGATGTACCAGCACGTGGTGCCCGGACTCATTTTCGTTAAATAAGGAAATTACAATGAATAATCAGACAGCCATCATTCTTTGCGCCGGGCGCGGAAGCCGCCTGGGCAAGCGCACGCGCCACACGCCCAAGCCCTTGGTGAAGACCAACAATATCGCGTTCATCGATAACGCCCTGAACAACCTCGAAACGCTGGGTATCAAACACGTGGTCGTGGTGATCGGCTATCAGTCGGAGACCATTACCGCGCATCTGCGGGCGATGGACACCGCCATCACCTTCGAATTCGTGAGCAACCCGGACTGGGCCACGACCAACAACATCTACTCGCTGTATCTGGCCCGCGAACACATTACGCAGAACACCCTGATCATCGAGGGTGACATTTATTTCTCGGCCTCCAGCCTGCAACAGTTGCTGCAGCAACCGGGAGATCTGGTCGCGCTGGTGTCGCCGCTTGGCAAAAACATGGAAGGCACTTACGCCGTCCTCGAAGAAAGCCGCCTGCAAGGTTTCGGCTCGACCAAGGACATCGGCCATGAGCCTCGTGACGGGCAATACAAGACCGTCAACCTGTACCAGGTCGGGTCCGCCACGTTCGCCGAGCACATCAAAAAACAACTCGGCAGCAACGTCAGGAAAAACAACCTCAACGCCTACTACGAAGACGTCTTCAAAAAAGCATCGCTTGAGGGCAAGTGGGATATTCAGACCGTCATTGTCCCGGCAACCGAATGGTATGAGGTCGACAACCATTACGACCTGACGATCTGCAACTACATTTCCAGTCGTGACCGCCTCGGTTTCGTCCAGAACCGCCACGGCGGTTACTGGCGCTACCCGATGCTGGATTTCGCCTTGATCTACAACTTCCATTTCCCGCCACAGCAGATGAAAGACAAGATCAAGGACAACTTCGATCACATCTTCCTCAACTACCCCGGCGCCCGACGACTCATCGAGGAGTCACTCTGCGAATTCCTCGGTGTCTCCCCAAGACACCTGTGTGTGGCCAATGGCGCAGCGGAAATCATCAAGCTGCTTCCGTCCGTGTATGCCGGCAGCGCCCTCGTGACCGTGCCGTCCTTCAACGAATACGCCAACGTCTTCGGTGAGCAGCGCGCGCTCTGCCACTACACGCGGGAGGAGGACGACTTCGCTATCGATATCGATGCACTGCTCGCTACCTGCCGGCAACAGCGCCCTGAGGTGGTGATCATCGAATCGCCGAACAACCCGACCGGCGCCCTGACCCCCGCCTCCGCCCTGTCGGCGCTCGCCGTGCAGTTGCTGAAACTGGATATCTCGCTGATCGTCGACGAATCGTTCCTCGATTTCTCCAACCACGCCGACAGCACTTTGCTCAACGTGCTCGACGAACACCCCAACCTGGTGGTGATTCGCAGCATGAGCAAAACCTTCGGTATCGGCGGCATTCGCATCGGCTACCTGGCCAGTGCCAACCAGACCTTGCTGGCGCTGATCAACTCGCTGCTGCCGATCTGGAACATCAACGGTTTTGCCGAGGAGTTCCTGTTGCATCTGCCGCAATACCAGCAGGAATACCTTGCCAGCTGCCAACAAGTCATCAGCGACACTCACGCCTTTCAACTGGCCCTGGACGCGATCGAGGGCATCAGCGGCTTCAAGACCGAAGCAAACTTCATTTACTGCAAGGCTCATTACGCTGACGCCCGGACCATTTCCAGGTTGTTGCTGGACAAGCACCACATGTACATCAAGGAGTGCTCGGGCAAACGCAATACCGACTCCGACAAGTACTTCCGCGTGTCCTGCCGCACGCCTGAGGAAAACGCGCGATTGATCCAGGCCCTGAGCGACGTGATGCAGGACCTGGCAGCCCAGGAAATCACCAGCAGCCACGCACAGGAGAACGCCGTTGAACTCGCCTGAGCAGGTCGTGATTTGCGGCAAGGGCGAACTGGCCATCTTCGCCTGCGAATACTTCAACGCGTCCCCAAAACATACGGTGTCGTACGTGGTTGCCGATCCTTTCGAGCCGGTCAGCACCGAACGGACGCTGATCGAGTATTGCCGGGAGCACGGCATCGAGGTGATCGACAGTGGCCGGATCGAAGACCTGCCAGGTTATGCCGACGGCACCTTCGCCTGCGACCTTTGCCTGGTCATTTTCCACAAACGGATATTGCCCAGACGCTTCATTGACTGCTGCGCGAAAATTATCAACCTGCACCTTTCCTACCTGCCCAAATACCGCGGCGTACGCCCGGTCAACTGGGCCTTGAAGAATGGTGAGCGGATGCATGGCGCAACGCTGCACGAGATCAGCGAGGGCATAGACGAGGGGCCGATCCTCAATCAGGTGGCCTTCTGCATCTACCCTGAGTTCGAGGAAGTGATCGACACCTATACCCGCGCGATGGGATACGCCCGCCAGCTGCTGATGGATACCTTGCCGATGATCGACCGCATTGTTCCGGTCCCGCAGAAGCACACCGAGATGAGCATCTACTACGAAAAGGACAATCACCGGCTGGAAGAACGCATGACCTTCACCAAAGCCCAATCTCTGAAATTGCTCGAACGCCTGTAGCCTTGCGACGCCACTCGATTGTCCGCACAGGCGGCAATCGGGTGGGCAGGCGATCCCTTCCGAGGAGCCATGATGTATTTGCTTATTGCCTCTGACCTGGATGGCACACTGCTGCTGCCAGGCGATACTTTCGGTGCCTTTACCAAAAGCGTGATTCACAGCCTGAACCGCGCAGGTCATCACATCGTGCTGGCGACGGGTCGGCATCAGACGGACGTCGAGTCGTTGCTCGACAGTCATTCCCCGCCGGTGCACCTGATCACCGCCAATGGCGCACGCATTTCCAGCGCCTGCGGCGGGCTTTCACTGAGCACGGAATTATCGCCCGCCGTTGTCCAGACATTGCTCGAAGAAGCCCGAGCCGACGCCGATCTGACCATCAACCTTTACTGCCGATCCGGCTGGCTGATCAGTCGAGAAGACGAAAACCTGAAGGACTTCAGTCAGAACCCGGACTTCCAGCCGACACTCTGCGCGGCCGAGAATCTGCCGCTGCAGGCTGTGCAGAAAGTATTTTTCTTTCAGCGCAGCAAGGATCATGAGGCGCTGGTCAGGCTGCAGGCGCGGCTGGAACAACAGCTGGGCGATCAGATTGGCACGGTATTCACCTTTCCATGGTGCCTGGAGGTCATGGCCAGAGACGTCTCCAAGGGCAATGCCCTGAAGCAACTGGCCGAATTCCTCAACGTGCCCATTCAGGCCTGCATCGCTTTTGGTGACGCCATGAACGACGCCGACATGTTGGCCGGTGTCGGCAAAGGCGTGCTCATGGGCAACGCACATGCGGAGTTGATACAGGCACTGCCCGAAGCGGAGATCATCGGCCGACACACCGATGAAGCCGTTGCGCACTACCTGTCCAGGCACCTGCTGAAGAGCGCCGATCGCCCGGCATGAACACCTGCGGGCGTCATTACGCCCGCACGGCCTTCCACAACTTGCCAATCAGGCTCACCGCGAGCAACACCACGCCCCCGGCAATAATCCCGGCCACACCATTGAGCAGCACCGGCACTGCGAACCCGGCGCTACCCGCCGCTGCGCCGACGCTTTCGATCCAGTGATGCGCCAGCGGAATGCCGTGGGTGAGGATACCGCCGCCCACCAGGAACATCGCCGCCGTGCCGATCACCGACAGGCCCTTCATCATGTACGGCGCGGCGCGCAGGATCGCGTTGCCAATGCTTTTTGCTGCCGAAGCGGATTTCTGCGTCAGCCACAGGCCGAGGTCGTCGAGTTTGACGATGCCGGCCACCAGACCATAAACACCGACGGTCATGACGATGGCGATGCCGGACATCACGATCACTTGCTGGGTCAGCGAAGCGTCGGCCACGGTGCCGAGGGTGATGGCGATGATTTCCGCCGAGAGGATGAAGTCGGTGCGGATCGCGCCTTTGATCTTGTCTTTCTCGTAAGCCACCAGATCGGTGGTCGGCTCGGCCACTGCCGCGCTCAGTTGCGCGTGATTGGCATCATCTTCGGTCGTGCTGTGCAGGAACTTGTGCGCGAGTTTCTCGAAGCCTTCAAAACACAGATAGGCGCCGCCGACCATCAACAGCGGCGTCACCAACCACGGCACAAATGCACTGATCGCCAGGGCCGAGGGCACCAGGATCAGCTTGTTGAGGAACGAGCCCTTGGCGACCGCCCAGACCACCGGAATTTCCCGCTCGGCGCGCACGCCGGAGACTTGCTGGGCATTGAGCGCCAAGTCATCGCCGAGTACACCGGCAGTCTTCTTCGCGGCCATTTTGCTCATCAACGCCACATCATCCAGAACGGTGGCAATATCGTCGATCAGCACCAGCAAACTGCTTCCTGCCATGAATCTTGTTTCCTTATGTGAATAATGCCGCGCAGCATACCGCGACTGCGGGCCACACGGGGCATTCTTGAGCCATGCGCGAGGCCGGTGCTACCATGCGCAACCGCCAGAACAGGCAAGGAACCACCGGGTTTATGAGCACAATCCGCGAGCGCAACAAAGAACTGATCCTGCGTGCCGCCAGTGAGGAGTTTGCTGACAAGGGCTTCGCTGCGACCAAAACCAGCGACATCGCCGCCAAGGCGGGATTGCCCAAGCCCAACGTCTACTACTACTTCAAATCCAAGGAAAACCTCTACCGCGAGGTTCTGGAAAGCATCATCGTGCCGATCCTGCAGGCCTCGACCCCGTTCAACCCGGACGGTGTACCGAGCGAAGTGCTCAGCGGCTACATCCGCTCGAAGATCCGCATCTCCCGCGACCTGCCGTTCGCCTCCAAGGTGTTCGCCAGCGAAATCATGCACGGCGCCCCGCACCTGAGCGCCGACCTGGTCGAGCAGCTCAACAGCCAGGCCAAGCACAACATCGACTGCATCCAGAGCTGGATCGACCGAGGCCAGATCGCCCCGATCGACCCCAACCACCTGATGTTCAGCATCTGGGCCGCAACCCAGACCTACGCCGATTTCGACTGGCAAATTTCTGCGGTGACGGGAAAGGACAAGCTGGATGAGGCGGATTACGAGGCGGCGGCGCAGACGATTATCCGGTTGGTGTTGAAAGGGTGTGAGCCGGATCAGTGAGACCGCGCTGACGCCATCGCGAGCAGGCTCACTCCTACAGGGAAACGCATTCCAAATGTAGGAGTGAGCCTGCTCGCGATCGAGGCGACACGGTTTCGGCTCAAACCCAGATCGCATCCCACAGCGGATAGTCGCCAAGCCTCTCCACCAGTCCAGCCCGCAATGGGTTGGCGACGACATACCTTGCCATCTTCACTAAATCCTCCTCCCGCCGCAGTGCCCGGTCATGAAACCCTCTTTGCCAGAGGCCAACATTTCTACCGGTAGCCTGATTCACCGCTTTGGTACTTAGCGACTTGGTCTTTTGCATCAGTTCGCTCAAAGACCCGCTCTGCAATTCGATTAACCAATGAAAATGATCTGGCATTACCACCCACGCCAGTGAGTTCGCCAAGCCGAGATCTTGTGCACGCCGAAATTGATGAACCACCAATCGGCCCAAAGCAAAATCGGCAAAGATCGGTTTGCGATCAAGAGTGTTGGTCGTCAGTAGGTAGATTCGATTGGGCTCGGCATAGCGACCGGCTCGCAATCGGTGTGCAGCGGGTAGATCAGGCATTCCTTTGCCTCCCATGATCAGCTCATGAGAAGACTAGTTCTGCGTGCTCAAGTTGATGGGACAGACTGTTGGCTGGATGTTTCTGGGAGAGAGCTATCGCGAGCAGGCTCACTCCTACAGGGGTTTGTGGCGTTCAGACATTTTGTGTCCAACCAAGATCCCTTGTAGGAGTGAGCCTGCTCGCGATAGCGGTTAATCAATCAACGCAGATTCAAGCCGCCACCCCCGCATCCGCCCTCAAATCCAGCGCCTCCACCGCTTTGATCGCCACCTGCTCATCAATATCCGACAGATCGCCGCTGATCCCGATCGCCCCCAGCACATTCCCCGCCTGATCACGGATCAACACCCCGCCCGGAGCGGGGACGACGCTGCCCTGGCCCATGCTGTTGAGTGCGGCGATGAAGGCCGGGCGTTGTTGGGCGTCCAGCGCCAGCAGGCGTGAGCCCTTGCCCAGGGCGATGGCGCCCCAGGCTTTGCCGATGGCGATGTTCGGGCGCAGCAGGCTGGCGCCGTCTTCGCGTTGCAGGGTGATCAGGTGGCCGCCGGTATCGAGTACCGCGATGGTCAGTGGCGCGGCGTTGATCCCGCGCCCCACACTGATGGCTTCGTTGACCAGGTTGACTGCGACTTTCAAGGTTAAAGCGCTCATGGTGCCGTCCTCATTTTGTTATTGGGAAAGTCGTGGGGCTGCGCTCAAGTGCCGCAGCCCGATGCCACAAATAGAACACAATGAATTATTTTTTTGTATACAATAATTCTCGAAAAGCGCCACATGCGACGAAAAGCCACAGCAGAACCGGGCTGGCGACGAATGAAACAGGCGCTTGAGAAAATGGATTGACCTGCGCCGTCCGCCGTGAATACACTCTGCGCAAAGCCACTTGTATACAATTACAAAACGTAAAGAGGCACAAAACCATGAGCAAAATGAGAGCAATCGAAGCCGCCGTTCTGGTGATGCGCCGTGAAGGGGTTGATACCGCTTTTGGCATTCCGGGTGCTGCGATCAACCCGCTGTACTCCGCCCTGCAGAAAGTCGGTGGCATCGATCACGTCCTCGCTCGCCACGTCGAAGGCGCGTCACACATGGCCGAGGGTTACACCCGCACCAAGGCCGGCAACATCGGCGTGTGCATCGGTACGTCCGGCCCTGCCGGTACCGACATGGTCACCGGGCTCTACAGCGCCTCGGCCGACTCGATTCCGATCCTCTGCATCACCGGCCAGGCACCCCGCGCCCGTATGCACAAGGAAGACTTCCAGGCGGTCGACATCACCAGCATCGTCAAACCCGTCACCAAGTGGGCGACCACGGTTCTGGAGCCGGGCCAGGTGCCTTACGCGTTCCAGAAAGCCTTCTACGAAATGCGCTCCGGCCGCCCGGGCCCGGTGCTGATCGACCTGCCGTTCGACGTGCAGATGGCTGAAATCGAATTCGACATCGACGCTTACCAGCCACTGCCGCTGGCCAAGCCGACCGCGACCCGCGTTCAAGTCGAAAAGGCGCTGGCTTTGCTGGATCAGGCCGAGCGCCCATTGCTGGTGGCCGGTGGCGGCATCATCAACGCCGATGCCAGCGATCTGCTGGTGGAGTTCGCCGAGCTGACCGGCATTCCGGTGATCCCGACCCTGATGGGCTGGGGCACCATCCCTGACGATCACCCGCTGATGGTCGGCATGGTCGGTCTGCAGACGTCGCACCGTTACGGCAACGCCACGCTGCTGAAATCCGACGTGGTGCTGGGTATCGGCAACCGTTGGGCCAACCGTCACACCGGTTCGGTCGACGTCTACACCGAAGGTCGCAAGTTCATTCACGTCGACATCGAAGGCACACAGATCGGCCGTGTATTCACCCCGGACCTGGGCATCGTTTCCGACGCTGCTGCCGCGCTGACCGTGTTCATCGAAGTCGCCCGTGAATGGCAAGCCGCCGGCAAGCTGAAAAACCGTAGCGCCTGGCTGCAGGATTGCCAGCAGCGCAAGGCCAGCCTGCACCGCAAGACTCACTTCGACAACGTGCCGGTCAAGCCGCAGCGCGTTTACGAAGAAATGAACCAGGTGTTCGGCAAAGACACCTGCTATGTCAGCACCATTGGTCTGTCGCAGATTGCCGGTGCGCAGTTCCTGCACGTCTACAAGCCGCGTCACTGGATCAACTGCGGTCAGGCCGGCCCGTTGGGCTGGACCATTCCGGCAGCGCTGGGCGTGGTCAAGGCCGATCCGAGCCGGAAAGTCGTGGCCCTGTCAGGGGACTATGACTTCCAGTTCATGATCGAGGAGCTGGCGGTCGGCGCTCAGTTCAAACTGCCTTACATCCATGTCGTGGTGAACAACTCGTACCTGGGGCTGATCCGTCAGGCCCAGCGCGGGTTCGAAATGGACTATTGCGTGCAGCTGTCCTTCGATAACCTGAACGCGCCGGAACTCAACGGTTACGGTGTCGACCACATCGCAGTCGCCGAAGGCCTCGGCTGTAAAGCCCTGCGGGTGTTCGAACCATCGGAAATCGCCCCTGCCCTGCGCAAGGCCGAACAGATGATCGAAGAGTTCAAGGTACCGGTGATTGTCGAGATCATCCTGGAGCGTGTGACCAACATCTCCATGGGGACCGAGATCAACGCCGTCAACGAATTCGAAGACCTGGCGCTGGTCGGCAACGACGCGCCAACGGCGATTTCGTTGCTCGACTGATCTGCCAGGATTTGATGGCCGCGGTTACTCCCCTGTAGGAGCTGCCGCAGGCTGCGATCTTTTGATCTTGTATTTCAGGATCAGGATCAAAAGATCGCAGCCTGCGGCAGCTCCTACACAGGGCCATCATCATTAATTCGCAACAGGAGACCACCATGCCGCGTTTCGCTGCCAACCTGTCCATGCTGTTCACCGAACAGGATTTCCTTGCCCGTTTCGACGCCGCCGCCAAGGCCGGCTTCAGTGGTGTGGAATACCTGTTCCCGTACGACTTCAGCTCCGCCGAAATCAAGGCAAAGCTCGATGCCAACGGTCTGACCCAAGTGCTGTTCAACCTGCCGGCCGGCGACTGGGCCAAGGGCGAGCGCGGTATCGCGTGTCTGCCGGATCGGGTTGAAGAGTTCCGCGCCGGGGTCGATCTGGCGATTGCCTACGCGCAAGTGCTGGGCAACACCCAGGTCAACTGCCTGGCCGGTATCCGTCCGCAAGGCATTGATGACGCAACCGTCGAGAAGACCTTCGTCGCCAACCTCAAATACGCGGCCGACAAGCTGCAGGCGGCGGGCATCAAACTGGTGATGGAAGCGATCAACACCCGCGACATCCCGGGTTTCTACCTGAACAACACGGCGCAAGCCCTGTCGATTCGCGAGCAGGTCGGCAGTGCCAATCTGTTCCTGCAATACGACATCTACCACATGCAAATCATGGAAGGCGATCTGGCTCGCACCCTGCAATCGCACCTGGGCGAGATCAACCACGTGCAGCTCGCGGACAACCCGGGGCGCAACGAGCCGGGCACCGGTGAGATCAACTACCGCTTCCTGTTCGAACACCTGGATCGCATCGGTTATCAGGGATGGGTAGGTTGCGAGTACAAGCCGCTGACCACCACTGAAGCAGGCCTCGGCTGGCTCAAAACTCATAACGCAATCTGACCGAACACGGTCATCACTGTAGGAGCTGCCGAAGGCTGCGATCTTTTGACTTTGCTTTTCAAGATCAAGATCAAAAGATCGCAGGCTTCGACAGCTCCTACAGGGAGCCACACAAAACAAGAGGATTTTCTCATGGCTAAAATCGGATTTATCGGCACCGGCATCATGGGCCACCCAATGGCTTCGAACCTGCAGAAAGCCGGTCACAGCCTGTTCCTGTCGGCGCACCACGACGCCGCTCCAGCCGACCTGGTGGCCGCTGGCGCCGTCGCCCTGGCCAACCCGCGCGAAGTGGCGCAGGAAGCCGAATTCATCATCGTCATGGTGCCGGATACCCCGCAGGTCGACGACGTACTGTTCCGCGCCGACGGCGTCGCTGCCGGCATCGGCAAGGGCAAAGTAGTGATCGACATGAGCTCGATCTCGCCGACCGCCACCAAGGCCTTCGCCAAGAAGATCAACGAGAAAGGTGCGCAGTACCTCGACGCGCCAGTGTCCGGCGGTGAAGTCGGCGCCAAGGCTGCGACCCTGAGCATCATGGTCGGTGGCGATGCCGATGCCTTCGAACGCGCCCTGCCGCTGTTCCAGGCCATGGGCAAGAACATCACTCTGGTCGGTGGCAACGGCGACGGTCAGACCGCCAAAGTGGCGAACCAGATCATCGTCGCGCTGAACATTCAGGCCGTGGCTGAAGCCCTGCTGTTCGCTTCGAAAAACGGTGCTGATCCAGCCAAGGTGCGTGAAGCGCTGATGGGCGGTTTCGCTTCGTCGAAGATCCTCGAAGTGCACGGCGAGCGCATGATCAAGGGCACTTTCGATCCAGGCTTCCGCATCAGCCTGCACCAGAAGGACCTGAACCTGGCCCTGCAAGGCGCCAAGGAGCTGAACATCAATCTGCCGAACACCGCCAACGCCCAGCAAGTGTTCAGCACCTGCGCGGCCATCGGTGGCAGCAACTGGGACCACTCGGCGCTGATCAAGGGTCTGGAACACATGGCCAACTTCTCGATTCGCGACAAAAAATAATCTGCGCCTCTGGCTCGCTCCCTGTGGGAGCGGGCTTGCCCGCGATGGCATCGACTCGGTTTTTCTGAAGGACCGCAGCGCCTGAATCGCTGGCAAGCCAGCTCCCACAGGGACCGGGTCGCTGCACCGTTGTCGCTCCACTCCAATAACAAGAATTCCGGGAGCCCGCCATGTCGGTCGATCCGCAACAACTGCTGCGCGAGCTGTTTGCCACAGCCATCGACGCGGCCCATCCGAACCAAGTCCTCGAAGCCCATCTGCCTGCCGATCGCACGGGTCGGGTGATCGTCATCGGTGCCGGCAAAGCCGCAGCTGCCATGGCGCAGGTGGTCGAGCGCTGCTGGCAGGGTGAAGTATCCGGTCTGGTGGTGACCCGATACGGTCACGGCGCTCCGTGCGAAAAAATCGAAGTGGTCGAAGCCGCGCACCCGGTGCCGGACGCTGCCGGCCTGGCCGTGGCCAAACGCGTGCTGGAACTGGTCAGCAACCTGAGCGAAGACGACCGCGTGATCTTCCTGCTGTCTGGCGGCGGCTCTGCCCTCCTCGCCCTGCCGGCCGAAGGCATCACCCTGGCCGACAAGCAGTCGATCAACAAAGCCCTGCTTAAATCCGGCGCGACCATCGGCGAGATGAACTGCGTGCGCAAGCACCTCTCGGCGATCAAGGGCGGCCGCCTCGGCAAGGCTTGCTGGCCTGCCACCGTCTACACCTACGCAATTTCCGATGTACCGGGCGACCTCGCCACGGTCATCGCCTCCGGCCCGACCGTGGCCGACCCGAGCACTTCGGCCGAAGCGCTGGCGATCCTCAAGCGCTACAACATTGAAGTCCCGGCGTCGGTGCGCAACTGGCTGCAAAGCGCGGAATCGGAAACGGTCAAACCCGGTGATCCGAGCCTCGCTCGCAGCCATTTCCAGTTGATCGCCCGCCCGCAGCAATCGCTGGATGCCGCGGCGGTGAAATGTCGTCAGGCCGGTTTCAGCACACTGATCCTTGGCGACCTGGAAGGTGAGTCACGTGAAGTGGCGAAGGTCCACGCCGGCATCGCTCGGCAGATCATCAATCATGGCCAGCCACTCGCTGCGCCGTGCGTGATTCTGTCCGGCGGCGAAACTACCGTGACCGTGCGCGGCAATGGTCGTGGCGGACGCAACGCCGAATTCCTCTTGAGCCTCACCGACAGCCTCAAGGGCCAACCCGGCGTCTACGCGCTGGCCGGCGACACCGACGGCATCGACGGTTCGGAAGACAACGCCGGCGCGATCATGACCCCGGACAGCTACGCCCGCGCCGCCGCCCTCGGTTTGAGCGCCAGCGACGAGCTGGATAACAACAACGGTTACGGCTACTTCGAGGCGCTCGATGCGCTGATCGTCACCGAGCCGACCCGCACCAACGTCAACGACTTCCGCGCCATCCTGATCCTTGAGAACTGCAAATCATGACGCCTGATAAAAAGGTCAAAATCCTCGCCACCCTCGGGCCTGCCGTCGATGGCATCGAAGATATCCGTGAACTGGTCGAGGCCGGGGTCAATATCTTCCGCCTGAACTTCAGCCACGGCGATCACGCCGACCACGCCAAGCGCTATCAGTGGATCCGCGAAGTCGAGCGCCAGCTCAACTATCCGCTGGGCATTCTGATGGATTTGCAGGGGCCGAAACTGCGCGTCGGCAAGTTCGCCGACGGCAAGGTGCAGCTGCATCGCGGTCAGGCGTTCCGCCTCGATCTGGACGCTACGCCGGGCGATGAACGCCGGGTGAACCTGCCGCATCCGGAGATCATCGCCGCGCTGGAAGCCGGCATGGATCTGCTGCTGGATGACGGCAAACTGCGCCTGCGCGTGGTCAGCAAATACTCCGACGCGATCGACACCACCGTGCTCAACGGCGGCGAACTGTCCGACCGCAAAGGGGTGAACGTGCCGCAAGCGGTACTTGAACTGAGCCCGCTGACCGCCAAGGATCGCCGCGACCTGAGCTTCGGTCTGGAGCTGGGCGTGGACTGGGTGGCGCTGTCGTTCGTGCAGCGTCCGCAGGACATTCTCGAAGCCCGCGAACTGATCGGCGACAAGGCCTTTCTGATGGCGAAAATCGAGAAGCCGTCAGCAGTTGAACAACTGCGCGAAATCGCCGAACTGAGCGACGCGATCATGGTGGCGCGCGGTGACCTCGGTGTCGAAGTGCCGGCGGAAAGCGTGCCGCAGATCCAGAAGAACATCATCAGCACCTGCCGCGAACTCGGCAAACCGGTGGTGGTGGCGACGCAGATGCTTGAGTCGATGCGCTTCTCTCCGGCGCCGACCCGCGCTGAAGTCACTGACGTGGCCAACGCTGTGGCCGAAGGTGCGGATGCGGTGATGCTTTCGGCGGAAACCGCATCCGGTGAATACCCGCTGGAAGCGGTGCAGATGATGAGCAAGATCATTCGTCAGGTTGAGAACGGTCCGGACTATCAGACGCAGCTCGACGTCAGCCGACCGAAAGCCGAAGCGACGGTGTCCGATGCGATCAGTTGCGCGATCCGCCGCATCAGCAACGTGCTGCCTGTGGCGGTGCTGGTCAACTACAGCGAATCCGGCGCCTCGACATTACGTGCCGCGCGGGAACGGCCGAAAGCACCGATCCTCAACCTGACGCCGAACCTGCAGACCGCGCGGCGTTTGAGCGTGGCGTGGGGCATTCATTCGGTGGTCAACGATCGCCTGCGTCAGGTCGATGAAGTGTGTTCGACCGCGCTGGAAATCGCTCAGGCGCAAGGCATGGCCGAGCGTGGCGATACGTTGCTGATCACCGCCGGTGTGCCGTTCGGGCAGCCGGGATCGACCAACTCGCTGCGGATCGAAACATTGATCTGACGATTGCGACTGAACCCTGTGGTGAGGGGATTCATCCCCGATTGACTGCGCAGCAGTCACCGCTTTCAAGAGAGTGACGGTTTTCCCAGAAAAACCGCATTCGCCGATTTGGGGCCTGCTTCGCAGCCATCGGGGATGAATCCCCTCACCACATTTATGCAAGACCTTTTGATTTTCCAACTGCCCAGATTTTTTCAACATGCCTGCCAATCATTTCAACACCCACTGCCCCGACTGGGCCGAGGCTTTGCTCAACGGTTTCAGTCAGATATTCCTCCAGCGCCATCCGCTGTGCGGCCTGTTGTGCCTGCTGGCGATCCTGCTCACTGCGCCGGTGCTGTTTGCCGGCGCGCTGCTCGGTGCGGTCGCTGGATTGCTCACCGCACAACGGCGTAACTATGCCAAGGCTGATCGTCAGGCCGGATTGTTCAGTTACAACGGCGTGCTGCTCGGCTTGTTGCTGAGTCTGTATTTCCCTTGGTCACCGCTGCTGCCGCCGCTGATTCTGGCGGCTGGCGGCGTCAGTGCGATGCTCACTCAGCAATGGCTCAAACACGTTTACCGCAGTCGATCGATACCGGCCTACACCTCGCCATTCGTGGCCATCGGCTGGATCCTGCTGCTGTTCGCCGAGCCATCCGCGCCGACGGCGCACATCGAGATGAACACGCTGAACCTGCTCGCCGCAGGACTGCGTGGATTGGGTCAGGTGATGTTCCTCGAGCATCCGCTGGCCGGCGCATTGATCGCCATTGGCCTGTTGATCGCTGATCGCCGCGCCTTTTGCTGGGCATTGTTCGCGTCGGCCATCGGCCTGGCGTCGAGTCTGCTGCACCACGAAACCGGCGCGGCATTGCTGGGCCTGGGCAGCTACAACGCGGTACTCGCCGCCCTCGCCTTCAGTGCGCAGCGCCAGCAACCGTGGTTGCCGCTGCTGGGCATCGTCCTTGCGCTGCTGGTCACCCCGCTGTTTGCCGCCCTTGGTCTGGCGACGCTGACCGCGCCGTTCATCCTCGCCGGCTGGCTGATCCGCGCCGGGATCCAGATGCTTGGCAAAGCGGCCGTCGACGCCACGCCTTGCGCACAGGGGGAGAATCAACCTAGGCTGCGCTGATCTTCAATTCAGGCGTTATCCATGGACAGCAGCAACAGTTGGCGCGAACGGCTTTACGTGATGATTTTCCAGAGCGACACCCTCGCCGGGCGGCGCTTCGACGGCACCTTGCTGTTGATCATCCTTGCCAGCCTGGTGGTGGTGATGCTCGACAGCATCGACAGCATTCACCAGAACTACGCCGATGTGCTGGCCTACATCGAATGGGGCTTCACCGTCATTTTTCTCGGTGAATACATCCTGCGACTGTATTGCTCACCGAAACCGTTGCGCTACGCCTTCAGCTTCTACGGATTGGTGGATCTGCTGGCGATCGTACCGGGGATCCTGGCGCTGTATTACAGCGATGCGCAGTACCTGCTGATCATCCGCATCATCCGGATGCTGCGGATCTTCCGCGTGCTCAAGCTCAGCCCGTACCTCAAGCAAGCCAACTACCTGATGTCGGCGCTACGCGGCAGCAAGCAGAAGATCGTGGTGTTTCTGGTCAGCGTCTGCACCCTGGTGACGGTGTTCGGCACCCTGATGTACGTGATCGAAGGCCCGGAACATGGCTTCACCAGCATCCCCAAAGGCATCTATTGGGCTATCGTGACGTTGACCACCGTCGGCTTCGGCGACATCGTGCCGAAGACCCCGCTGGGTCAGGTGATTTCGTCGCTGGTGATGATCACCGGTTACTCGATCATCGCCGTGCCCACCGGGATTTTCACGGCGGAACTGGCCAACGCCATGCGCGGCGAACAGCTGCAACATGACTGCCCGGCGTGCAAGAAAAACAGCCATGAACAGAGCGCGGCGTTTTGCTCGCGGTGTGGCAGTCAACTGTTTAAGAAAGTGGAATAAGCACAGAGCTTTTTAATCTTTAAACGACTATGCCAGCCCCGTTATAGTCAGTGGCAATTGAACATCACCCCTGTAGGAGCTGCCGCAGGCTGCGATCTTTTGATCTTGCTTTTTAAAATCAAAGTCGAAAGATCGCAGCCTTCGGCAGCCCCTACACATAAACAACAAGGAATGCGCAGTGAAAAAACTCTTTGGCGCCTCACTTCTCGCCGCCGGTCTTGCCTTTGGCAGCGTGGCTCAAGCCGCACCGACCCTGCTCAATGTCTCCTATGACGTAATGCGCGATTTCTACAAGGACTACAACACTGCGTTCCAGAAACACTGGCAGGCTGAACACAACGAAAACATCACCGTACAGATGTCCTTCGGCGGTTCGAGCAAGCAGGCGCGTTCGGTGATCGATGGTCTGCCGGCTGACGTCATCACCATGAACATGGCGACCGACATCAACGCCCTCGCCGACAACGGCAAACTGGTTCCGGAAAACTGGGTCACCCGCCTGCCGAACAACAGTGCGCCGTTCACCTCGGCCACCGTGTTCATCGTCCGTAAAGGTAACCCGAAAGCCCTGAAAGACTGGCCGGACCTGCTCAAGGACGGCGTCCAGGTAATCGTGCCGAACCCGAAAACCTCGGGCAACGGCCGCTACACCTACCTCTCGGCCTGGGGCTACGTGCTGAAAAATGGCGGTGACGAGAACAAGGCCAAGGACTTCGTCGGCAAACTGTTCAAGCAAGCGCCGGTGCTCGACACCGGTGGCCGCGCCGCGACCACCACGTTCATGACCAACCAGATCGGCGACGTGCTGGTGACCTTCGAGAACGAAGCCGAGATGATCGCTCGCGAGTTCGGTCGCGATCAGTTCGAAGTGATCTACCCAAGCGTCTCCGCCGAGGCCGAACCACCGGTGTCGGTGGTCGACAAAGTGGTCGACAAGAAAGGCACCCGCGCTGCCGCCGATGAATACCTGAAATACCTGTGGTCGCCGGAAGGTCAGGAAATCGCCGCCGCCAACTACCTGCGCCCACGGGATCCGGCGGTGCTGGCGAAGTACACCGACCGCTTCCCGAAAGTCGACTTCCTGTCGGTGGAGAAAACCTTCGGCGACTGGCGTTCGGTGCAGAAGACCCACTTCAATGATGGCGGGATTTTTGATCAGATCTACAGCCAGTAAGATTTGGCGGACATGAAAAAGGCGACCTCAACAGGTCGCCTTTTTTGTGGCGAACCCCTGCAGGAGCTGCCGCAGGCTGCGATCTTTTGACTGTGATTTTAAAAACCAAGATCAAAAGATCGCAGCCTGCGGCAGCTCCTACAGAGGTCATGTGCTGACAGTTACATTGGTGGCGTGACGCCATCCTTGCCGGCGGAAATCGATTGCGCCGTTAATGTGCCATCGGCGTCCTGGGTGACGAAGCTGACAATTTTCACCCCCACCTTCAGCAAACTCCGATCCCCCGGCGTCAGATTGACGATCGGCACGTCCTCCGGCACCAGAATCTTCTGCTGCCCGCCCTTGTAGTTGACGGTCAGCACCCGGCCATTGCTGACCACCAGATCACCGACGCTGCCATTGGTCATGCTGCTGCCCTTGGCCAGATCAAAGGGCCGATGGCCGTCACCGCTGCCGGCCAGTTCCGGCGGGAATACGTGCACTTCCAGCGCCTTGAGCGTGCCGTCTTCCTGTGGCATGGCAGCCGAGCCGATGTAACTGCCAGGTTTGATGTCTTCGATATTCGCCAGCGTGACGGCACGCACCTTGGTGTCCGCAGTCAACCGGATCAGCACGTTCTCGCCGCTGTTGACGTGGACTTTCAGCGAATCGGCGCTGACCCCGGTGATCTCACCGCGCACGCCGAGACGCATGCCCGGGGCATCGGCAGCCTGCACCGCAGTGGCACTGAGCAGACCAATCAAGGCAATCGTGGTGGTGTGACACAGCAGCTGACGCAACATGGCAATCCTCCGTTGATGACAGTAAAAGCGCAGCGGTAAACATAAGCACGCTATCGAAGAAGATGTAAGTGAATGTATCATCAGCCCTCCCCGGTCGGACGCAAGGTTCGCCGACGGACGACACCGCCGTTGAAGCCAATCATTCCGCAATGGAATAACTGCTATCGATACAAGGCTTCTACCGCCGCTTCGGTGCGTCCCTTAGCCTCACCGCATTCCCTTTCGCTGGATCGAGAAACCTTATGAACGCCACAACTCACGCAATGACCCGAGGCATGGTGCTGCTGTTCGCCTTCTGCTGCGGCGCGATCGTCGCCAACATCTACTATGCGCAACCGATCATCGGCCTGATCGCGCCGGACATCGGCCTCTCCGACACCATGGCCAGTTTTATCGTGTCGTTGACGCAGATCGGTTATGCGCTGGGCCTGTTCTTTCTGGTGCCGCTGGGCGACCTGCTGGAGAACCGCCGGCTGATGATCATCACCACCGTGGTGGCTATTGCCAGCCTGCTCGGTGCGGCGTTCACCAGTCAGCCGAATGTGTTCCTGCTGATCTCGTTGCTGGTGGGTTTCAGTTCGGTATCGGTGCAGATCCTGATTCCGCTGGCCGCGCATCTGGCGCCGGAGGAATCCCGTGGCCGGGTGGTCGGCGGGATCATGGGCGGCCTGCTGCTGGGCATCCTGCTGGCGCGGCCGGTGTCGAGCGTCGTCGCTGACCATTTCGGCTGGCGCGCGATGTTCATGATTGCCGCGGCGTTGATGGCAGCGATCAGCGTGGTGCTGGCGCTGACCGTGCCCAAGCGCCAACCGGATCACAGCGCTACATACGGCCAACTGATCGGCTCGCTGTGGACCCTGCTGCGCCAGCAACCGGTGCTGCGTCAGCGCGCGTTTTATCAGGGCTGCATGTTCGCCACCTTCAGCCTGTTCTGGACCGCGGTGCCGCTGGAACTGGCGCGCAACCATGGCCTGTCGCAAAGCGAGATCGCGATTTTCGCTCTGGTCGGTGCCATCGGGGCCATCGCTGCGCCGATCAGTGGACGCCTGGCTGACGCCGGCCACACCCGCATCGCTTCGCTGCTGGCCATGCTGTTCGCCAGCCTGAGTTTCCTCCCTGCGTTCATCCACCCGGCCTACAGCGTGATCGGCCTCGCCGTGACGGGTGTGGTACTGGATTTCTGCGTGCAGATGAACATGGTTCTTGGCCAGCGCGCGGTCTACTCGCTCGACGCCAAAAGCCGCGGGCGCCTGAATGCGCTGTACATGACCAGCATCTTCATCGGCGGCGCCTTCGGCTCGTCGGTCGCCAGTGCGGTGTATGAGCATGGCGGCTGGTTGTGGATCGTGATTGTCGGTAGCGCGTTCCCGCTGCTGGCGCTGGTGCGGTTTTTGAGTGCTTCGCAGCGTGGTTCATTGGCAACGGCTTGAGTCATCTGCGGCTCGCTCGGCAAAAGCCGAGCACTAAAGACACACCGTCCCCCCTGTGGGAGCGAGCTTACTCGCGAAGGCGCCGGATCATTCAACACATCTGCTGAATGTCAGACCGTATTCGCGAGCAAGCTCGCTCCCACAGGGTTCCTCTGAATGCTTGAAGATTGCGCAAGGACCTGAGATGGACCGCCTCGCCGCCATGGAAACCTTCGTCTGCGTCGTCGAAACCGGCTCGTTTTCCGCTGCCGCCCGACGCTTGAATATCGGCCAGCCCGCCGTGTCGAAAACCATCGCTCAGCTGGAAAAACGCCTGGCTGTCAGCCTGTTGCTGCGCTCGACCCGCGGCCTGACCCCGACCGAAGCCGGACTGGCGTTTTTCGAGCGGGCCAGGCGTGCCATTGATGAAGCCAACGAAGCCGATAACGCCGCCCGTGGCAGCGCGGGCGGTTTGCGCGGCAACCTGCGCATCAGCGCTGCGGTGACTTTCGGTCGCCTGCACGTCGTGCCGCAACTGGGGCCGTTTCTCGAGCAGCATCCACAGCTGAACATCGACCTGATGCTCGATGATCGCAATATCAATCTGGTCGAAGAAGGCATCGACGTGGCCCTGCGCATGGGCCCGCTCAGCGACTCCAGCCTCACCGCGCGCAGGATCGCCGACTGCCGCCGCGTGGTGCTTGGCACCCCGGCGTACTTCGCCCGCCACGGCGAGCCGTGTTGCCCTGCCGATTTGAATCAGCACCAAGGCATCGTCTACAACCTAAGCGGCGGCGCCACCTGGACCTTCCGCCGAGGCAGCGAACAACAGACGCAAACCCTGACCGGTCGCCTGCGCGTCAGCGCCGCAGAGGGTTTGCGTGCAGCCGTGCTGGCCGATCAGGGCCTGACCATCGCCTCGCAATGGATGTTCGCCCCGGAGCTGGCAAGCGGCGCGGTCAGGGCGGTGATGAGTGACTGGGTATTGCCGGATCAGGACTTGTGGGCGGTGTTTCCCACGGGGCGGATGGTCAGTGCGAAGGCGCGAGCGTTTGTGGATTATGTGCAAGGGTTGTTGACCAGCGAACTTTGAAAACAGCAGATCAAAAGATCGCAGGCTTCGCCAGCTCCTACAGGGACATCATCAATGACCGGCAACAGACAAACAAACGGCGATCCAGAGATCGCCGTTTTTCATCACTGCCCGAACTGTTTGCCCAACCCCGGCGGCACGCCATGGATGTCGGTGTCTTCCCACGGGCCGTTGGGGCTGACGGAGCGGGTCCAGCCGTTGTTCCAGCGGAAGTAGGTGCGCTGGCGGTAGAAGGTGTTGGGCTGGTCGTCGAGGACGTAGACGCCGAGCTTCTGGTCCCAGTGACTGTTGCCGCCCGGTGGCGGAGCGAAGCTGGCTGAGGTGCGTGGGACTGGCTTGGACGGTTTGGCCGGGATGCTCTTGCCCGGTGTCGGCGAGGTCGACGGGGTCGGGCTCGGTTGTGAAGGCGGGATCGGCGGCAGGTTGGTGGTCGGTTCCGGTCGGTGCACCGCACATGCGCTCATGCTCAAGGCCAATGTGATGACGGAGATGCGGGCGAGGCTGTGCATGGCGGTGCTTTCCTGTGGGTTCCGGGGTTATTGGTCCGGGCTGTCGATGGTCAGTGTTTGCGGCGCGGTGGTGCTGCTGGCCAGCGGGCCGCTGCGACCCACCCACTCCCCGGCGGTTGGCTGACCGGCGCGAGAGATGCGTGCAACCAGTTGGACTTCAGGAAAGTTCGACAGTTTCAACTGCGGCATCATGGCGTCGGCATCGCCCAGTTCGACAGTGACCGGCAGATCGGCCACGGTCAGACGCTTGGCGGCCAGCGGTGCCGGTGGGCCGGAAACGGCGCGGGCGAAGATGAACACGCTGTCGCCCGGTTGCACCTTGCCTTTGAGTTCGCTGGCCAGATCGACGCGCACCTTGAGCAGCGCGGCGACCTTGGAGGCTGGCGTGGCGGCGACCTTGCCACCGCTGGCTTGCAGGCGCTCGGTGGCTCGCTCGATCCCGCCCTGCAAGGCGGCGCGGGAGTTGTCGCCCTCTGGCAACTGCGCCAGCAGCCGGTTCCAGTAGTCGATTGCCTGCTGATAACGCTCACTCTCGAACGCGGCGATGCCGAGCAGGCCGAGGCTGGTGACTTCTTTCGGATCGGCTTTCAGCGCTTCATCGGTCAGGGCCTGGATCTTGTCCGACCACTTTTTACCGTCGGCGAAATACTGCGCCTGCGCCCACTGGCCGAGCAGCTCCGGCTGGCGACCGGCCAGGTTGGCGGCGCGCTCGAACATCTTCGCCGCGTCCGCCGGACGATCCTGGGCCATGTAGGTGCGCCCGAGGAAGTACAGGCCTTCCGCCGAATCCGGTTGCGCCGCAACAGCACGCTCCAGACGCCGGGTCATCTCTTCCATCGACTGCGGCGCCTGGGCGAATTCACGGGTCAGCTCGACTTTGTCGGCAGCACCGAAATGCAGGTACAGCCCCAGGCCCAACACCGGCACCAGCACCGCTGCCAACAACGGCAACGGCTTGCCCAGTCTCGAGACACGCGGTGCGGCAACGCCTTCGGTATCGGCGAGCAGTTCACGCGCCGCTTCCGCGCGACCGCTGTCCATTTGCGCGGCATCGAGTACGCCTTCGGCCTGCTGCGCTTGCAGCTCGGCGACACGCTCCTGATACAGCGCCACGTTCAGGGCAGTTCGATCCTCTTCACGCTGGGCGCGACGGCCACGCAAAACCGGGATCAGCAGAAAACTCAGGGCGACCAGAAGCAACAGCCCTGCGGCAAGCCAGAAATCAATCATTCTTGGTTTTTATCCAACAGTTGGTCGAGGCGCTGACGTTCTTCGCTGGACAGCGCTTGCGGAGTTTCGGCGCGCTGGGCGCGACGACGGCGAACGATCACCGCGATCACCACCAGGCCGCCGAACAACAGACCCGCCGGGCCGAACCACAGCAGTGCAGTCTTGGCATTGAGCGCCGGTTTGTAGCGGACGAAATCACCGTAGCGATCAACCATGAAATCGATGATCTGCTGATTGTCCTTGCCCTCGCCGAGCATGCGGAAAATCTCTTTGCGCAGGTCGGCGGCAATCGGCGCGTTGGAGTCGGCGATGTCCTGGTTCTGGCACTTGGGGCAGCGCAGTTCCTTGGTCAGTTCACGAAAGCGCTCGCGATCGCCTTCCTTGGCGAACTCGTAGGTGTCGATCGCGGCATGCGCCACACCGGCCAGACTCAGGCCCAAGACCACGGCAGCGATAAAGCGCTTCATGGCTTGGCCTCATCGACCAGCGCCTGATACCTGGCTGCGAGTTTTTCGCGCCAGACCTGCTCGTCGATCACTCCGACGTACTTGTCGCGAATGATGCCCTTGGCGTCGATGAAGAAGGTTTCCGGCGCGCCGTACACGCCGAGGTTCAGGCCCAGCGAACCTTCATCGTCACGGATATCCAGCAGGTACGGGTTGTGGAATTCGGCCAGCCACTTCAACGCATCGGCGTTGGTGTCCTTGTAGTTGATGCCGTAGATCACCACACCGCGCTCGGCCAGTTTGTTCAGCACCGGGTGCTCGACCCGGCAGGAAATGCACCAGGTACCCCAGACGTTGACCAGCGCCGGTTTGCCGAGAATGTCAGCCTTGGTCAGGGTCTTGTCACCCTGCACATTCGGCAGGCTGAACTCCGGGAAGGGCTTGTTGATCATCGCCGACGGCAGCTCCGCCGGATCAAGGTACAGACCGCGATAAAGAAACACCGCCACCAGCAGGAAAATCGCCAGGGGTACCAACATCAACCAACGTCTCATGCAGCCGCTCCTTGCAGGCCGAGGGCTTCACGCACCTTGGCTTTGACCTTGACTCGATAACGCCGATCCAGCGCCGCCAGCAATCCGCCCAGACCGGTCAGCAGACCGCCGAACCAGATCCAGCGCACGAACGGCTTGACGTGAACCCGTACCGCCCAGGCGCCGTTTTCCAGCGGCTCGCCCAGTGCAACGTAGAGATCGCGAGTGAAACCGGCGTCGATCCCGGCCTCGGTCATCATCGAACTCTGCACGGTGTACAGGCGTTTTTCCGGGTGCAGCACGCTGACTTCCTTGCCGTCGCGGATTACCCGGATGGTGCCCTTGTCGGAGGTGAAGTTCGGCCCTTCGAAGTGTTTGGCACCTTCGAAAATGAAGTGATAACCGGCCAGATCCATCGACTCGCCCGGCGCCAGACGCAGGTCGCGCTCGGCACTGTTCTGACTCGACAGCACCACACCGAGGGCGCACACGGCGATGCCGAGGTGAGCGATCTGCATGCCCCAGTAGCTGCGGGTCAGAGTTGGCAGGCCTTTGATCAGGCCCTTGTGGCGAGTCTTGTCGAAGATGTCGCGCACACCGGCGAGCAGCACCCACGCGGCGAGCAGGAACGTCGCGATCACCGCCCAGTTGAAATCGCCGTAAGCGATACCGGCCACCACCGCCAACGCGACACTGCCGAGCAGCACCGGGGTCAGCATGTTCGCCAGCCACTTCACCGGGGTGTCTTTCCAGCGGACGATCACGCCGACCGCCATCACCACCATCAGCAACGCCATCAACGGGATGAACAACGCGTTGAAGTACGGCGGGCCTACCGACAGCTTGGCGCCGCTGATCGCATCAAGAATCAGCGGATACAGCGTGCCGAGCAGAATCATCGACGCCGCCACCACCAGCACCAGGTTGTTGCCCAGCAGCAGGGTTTCCCGCGACCACAGATTGAAACCGACCTGGCTCTTGACCACCGGAGCGCGCAACGCAAACAGCGTCAGCGAACCGCCGACCACGAACAGCAGGAAGATCAGGATGAACACACCGCGTTCAGGATCGGAGGCAAACGCGTGCACCGAAGTCAGCACGCCGGAACGCACGAGGAATGTACCGAGCAGGCTCAACGAAAATGCGGCAATCGCCAGCAACACCGTCCAGCTCTTGAACACGCCACGCTTTTCCGTGACGGCCAGCGAGTGGATCAGCGCGGTGCCGACCAGCCATGGCATGAACGAGGCGTTTTCCACCGGGTCCCAGAACCACCAGCCGCCCCAGCCAAGTTCGTAGTAGGCCCACCACGAACCGAGGGTGATGCCGATACCGAGGAAGGCCCAGGCGACAATCGTCCACGGCCGCGACCAGCGTGCCCACGCGGCGTCGAGACGACCACCCAGCAAAGCGGCGATGGCGAAGGCGAAGGCCACCGAGAAGCCGACATAACCCATATAGAGCATCGGCGGATGGACGATCAGGCCGATGTCTTGCAGCAGCGGATTGAGGTCACGCCCGTCGGCCGGAATCTGCGGCAGGATCCGCGAGAACGGGTTGGAGGTAAGGATCAGGAACAACAGGAAACCGGTGCTGATCATGCCCATCACCGCCAGTACGCGAGCGAGCATGACTTGCGGCAACTGCCGGGAGAACACCGACACGGCGAAGGTCCAGCCACCGAGGATCAACGCCCACAGCAGCAGCGACCCTTCGTGGGCGCCCCACACCGCGCTGAACTTGTAGTACCACGGCAAGGCGCTGTTGGAGTTCATCGCCACGTAACCGACCGAGAAATCGTCGGTCATGAACGCGTAGGTCAGGCAACCGAAGGCAAACAGCAGGAACGCAAACTGACCCCACGCTGCCGGCTGGGCCAGGCCCATCCACAGACGGTCGCCGCGCCAGGCGCCGAGCAACGGCACAACGGCCTGCACCAGCGCAAAACACAGCGCCAGAATCATCGCCAGATGGCCGAGCTCGGGAATAAACAGTGCAGAAGTCATCGATCAACCCTCCTTCGCTTGGGTCGGTGCCGATTGACCACTGTCTTTCAGCGCTTTGGTCACTTCCGGCGGCATGTACTTCTCGTCGTGCTTGGCCAGCACTTCATCGGCCACCACCACGCCGTCGGCATTGAGTTTGCCCAATGCGACGATGCCCTGCCCTTCGCGGAACAGATCCGGGAGGATCCCGCGGTAGGTGATGGTCACGGCTTTGTTGAAGTCGGTGACAACGAATTTGACGTCCAGCGAGTCCGGCGAACGTTGCAGCGAGCCCTTCTCGACCATGCCGCCGGCGCGGATGCGCGTGTCGTGCGGCGCTTCGCCGTTGGCGATCTGGGTCGGCGTGTAAAACAGGTTGATGTTTTCCTGCAGGGCGCTGAGGGCCAGGCCGACGGCAGCGCCGACCCCGACCAGGATCGCCAGAATGAGGGTCAGACGTTTTTTGCGCAGCGGATTCACTTGCCGTTCTCCCGGCGCAGACGACGCGCCTCTTGTTGCAGATAGCGCTTGCGGGCCGCGATCGGTGCGACCACGTTGAGGATCAGCACCGCCAGACAGATACCGTAGGCCGACCAGACATATAGGCCATGGTGGCCCATGGCGAGGAAGTCGCCGAATGAAGCAAAACTCATCGCGCGGCCTCCAGGCTGTTCTGCACTTCTTCTTTCACCCAACTGGCGCGGGCTTCGCGCTTGAGCACTTCAAGGCGCATGCGCAGCAACAGCACGGCGCCGAAGAAGCAGTAGAACCCCAGCACCGTCAGCAGCAGCGGCAGCCACATTTCAGCGGGCATTGCCGGTTTTTCCGTGAGGGTGAAGGTTGCGCCCTGGTGCAGGGTGTTCCACCACTCCACCGAGTACTTGATGATCGGGATGTTGATCACCCCGACGATCGCCAGCACGGCGCAGGCCTTGGCGGCGCTGTCACGGTTGCTGATGGCGTTGCCCAGCGCAATCACCCCGAAATACAGGAACAGCAGAATCAGCATCGACGTCAGCCGCGCATCCCAGACCCACCACGAGCCCCAGGTCGGCTTGCCCCAGATCGCCCCGGTGACCAGCGCCACAGCGGTCATCCACGCACCAATCGGTGCCGCACATTGCAGGGCGACGTCGGCCAGTTTCATTTTCCACACCAGCCCGACCACGCCGCACACCGCCAGCATCACGTAGATCGACTGCGCCAGCATCGCCGCCGGCACGTGAATATAGATGATGCGGAAGCTGTTGCCCTGCTGATAATCCGGCGGCGCGAAGGCCAGGCCCCAGACGACGCCAATGCTGATCAGCAGCAACGCGGCAATGCTCAGCCACGGCAGAAACCTGCTGCTGATGCCGTAGAACCACTTGGGCGAGCCGAGCTTGTGAAACCAGGTCCAGTTCATACTGTTTCCATCACGGGTGCCGCTCATCGGTGTGAGCAGTCTCAGGGTCTTTGCTGGTTAAATTTTAACCAGACCTCATTATTCGCCGACGCTGATCTTCAGGCCAGCAGCTATTGCAAAAGGTGTCAGGGTGATCGCCAGGGCGGTCAGGCTACCCAGCCACAGCAGATACCCGGTCGCCGGCATGCCTTGCAAGGCGGCCTGCAAGGCGCCACTGCCAAGGATCAACACCGGGATGTACAACGGCAGAATCAGCAACGCCAGCAACAGGCCGCCGCGTTTCAAACCAACCGTCAGCGCCGCGCCCACCGCACCAAGCAGGCTCAGCACCGGTGTACCCAGCAGCAACGACAACAGCAACACCGGCAGGCAGGCGACCGGCAAACCGAGCATCAACGCCAGCAATGGCGAGAGCAGAACCAGTGCCAGTCCCGAGAACAGCCAGTGTGCCAGCACCTTGGCCAGCACCAGTAGGGGCAGCGGGTGCGGCGAAAGGACCCACTGTTCCAGGGAGCCATCTTCGAAATCACTGCGAAACAGTCCGTCCAGCGAAAGCAGGACCGACAACAGCGCGGCCACCCAGACTAACCCCGGGGACAGGTTTTGCAAGACTTGAGTTTCCGGGCCGACGGCCAGCGGGAACAAGGCGATGACGATGGCGAAGAAAATCAGCGGATTGGCCAGTTCCGCCGGGCGACGAAACAGCAGGCGGGACTCACGGGCAACCAGCAGGCCGAACACACTCATACTGCCCAGTTCCCCAGATCGATATCGCGATAACCGGCCGGCATCCGGCTCAGTGTGTGGTGCGTGGTCAGAACCACCAGACCGCCGCGTTCGCAGTGTCCGGCCAGGTGTTCTTCAAGCTGCGCCACGCCCTGTTTGTCGAGCGCGGTGAACGGCTCGTCGAGAATCCACAGCGGCGGGCTGTCCAGATACAGCCGCGCCAGCGCCACGCGGCGTTGCTGACCGGCGGACAGGGTGTGGCAGGGAACATCTTCGAATCCGCGCAATCCTACGGCTGCCAGTGCCTGCCAGATCGCCTCGCGCTCGGCCGGCCGATGCAGGGCGCAGAGCCAGGACAGGTTCTCTTCCGGGGTCAG
Source organism: Pseudomonas sp. MWU318 (assembly GCF_016756945.1). NCBI lineage: Bacteria > Pseudomonadati > Pseudomonadota > Gammaproteobacteria > Pseudomonadales > Pseudomonadaceae > Pseudomonas > Pseudomonas sp. MWU318. Next base: position 62,299 of record NZ_JAESJL010000015.1, on the reverse strand, counting down.
CAGATCCTTGATCCCGGCGGCGTGGCCGATCCACAGCAGGTTGCGCGCCAGTTCACTCGGCTGGGCGGTCAAGGGCTGGCCGTTGAGCAGCACCTGACCGCTGGTCGGCTGCATCAACCCGGACAACAGGCGCAGCAGACTGGTCTTGCCGCTGCCGTTGGGGCCGCTGATCTGCACCATATCGCCACTGGCCAGTGTCAATTCGAGATTTTCGAAGAGCAGCCGCAGGTCTCGCTCACAGGCAAGGGCAACGGTTTGCAGGACAGGACTGGTCAAGGGATCACGGGCCTTATACGGTTCAAGTCGGCTCTGGCGCGGCCGTTAAAGAGATGCAGGATAAATGCAATGACGGTGCGAACCAGAGAGCTGGATCAAACAATTGCTATGTTTTCTGAACGAAGCGCAAGACGCGCGGCATTATACATGCCGTGCCTTACTCCCAAGAGCGCAATTTCCTCAGGTTGTGTCCGCGTATGACAGGCGAAATGAACTTCCTCCCGCTCCCGCCCACCTCGCCGGCGAACACGCGTCCGCTGGTGATGAGCGGTGAGTTGCTCAAGCTGCTGACCCCGGTCGAAGGCTTGATCGGCGCCGGGCAAAGCGCCCAGGCCGAGGTGTTGTCACTCAAGCAGGCGGATCAGACCTTTCAACTGCTGCTCAAGGTGACCGTCGACGGCGGCCGGCAGACCACCGTGCAAGCCAGCAGCAACCTGCCGTTGCCGACCGGCACCAACCTAGCCGTCACTCAGCCGTCGGCGGGCAATCTGGCGATCACCGTGCAACAGGCGATTGCCAGCAGCGTCGCCGCCCTCACCCGCATCGACACCGCGCAGTTGCCGGTCGGCACGCTGCTGCAAGGCAAGGTGCTGACCTCGCAGACACTGCCGCAAGTGCCGGGACAGCCGACGGTGTACCGCTCGCTGGTGAGCCTGCTCAACACCGCGCAGAGCGGCGCCACGCTGGATATCGACAGCCCGACGCCGCTGCGCATCGGCACCCTGCTCTCGGCACTGGTCGAAGACTCGCAAACCCTCAAGTTCGTGCCACTGAGCAGCCGTCAGGAGCAATTGGCAGTGAGCCAGCAACTGCTCGGCCAGCAGAGTCGCCAAGGCTCGCTGGACGGTTTGCTCAATGCTCTGCAAAACCTGCCGAGCGACGACGATCAGACCTCGCAGGACCTGCGCGCTGCCGTCGTGCGTCTGCTTGCCAATCTGCCCGATGTGCAGCAGATGAGCAGCGCCAAAGGCGTGGCCCTGGCCCTGGCCAACAGTGGCGCCTTCCTCGAAGCCAAATTGCTGACCGGACAGAATCCGGCGCTGGCCCCGGACATGAAAGCCGATCTGCTTAAGCTGATCGCGCAACTGTCGCCGGGCGCACCGGGCAATGCCAGTTTCAACGCGATCATCGCTGCCAACACGCTGGCGCAAGCACTGCCGAGCTTCGTGCGCAACGCCCTCGGCACCCTCGGTCAGGTCAGCGCCAAACCGCTGCCCAGCAGTTTCCCGCTGCCCGACCGCCTGCTGCAAAGCCTCGACGGCGAAGGCGATCTTGAGCATCTGCTGCGCCTCGCTGCAGCCGCCGTGTCGCGCCTGCAAAGCCATCAGCTGTCGAGCCTGGAACAGACCGGTGTCACCGATGACGGCCGTCTGCTCAGCACCTGGCAGTTGGAAATCCCCATGCGCAACCTGCAGGACATCGTGCCGTTGCAGGTCAAGTTTCAGCGCGAAGAAGCGCCGGAAAGAGAACCGCAACCCAACGAACGCCGTGACGAACGCGAACCCAAACAGCAGCTGTGGCGCGTCGACCTGGCGTTCGACATGGAGCCGTTGGGGCCGATGCAGATTCAGGCGCAGTTGATTGCTGGCAGCCTGTCGAGTCAGCTCTGGGCCGAGCGCCCATACACCGCCGACCTGATCGAAACCAATCTGTTCGCCCTGCGTCAGCGCCTGCTCGATCGCGGCCTGAATGTCGGCGATCTCGATTGCCACCTCGGCACCCCGCCGCAAGGCAACCAAACCCGCCTCGAACACCGCTGGGTCGACGAAACCGCATGAACGATTCCATTGCTCCACGTCAGGCCATCGCCCTCAAATACGACGGCAATCACGCCCCGACGCTCACCGCCAAGGGCGACGAGGAACTGGCCGAAGAAATCCTACGCATCGCCCGCGACTGCGAAGTGCCGATCTATGAAAACGCCGAGCTAGTACGGCTGTTGGCGCGGATGGAACTGGGTGACAGCATCCCCGAGGAACTGTACCGCACGATTGCCGAGATCATCGCGTTCGCGTGGAATCTGAAGGGGAAATTCCCCGAGGGGCAGGATCCGGATGCGCCGATGGTCGAGAAGGACGTTACCGAACGCGGGGATGATTATTGAGCCTTGAAAGCAAAAGATCGCAGCCTTCGGCAGCTCCTACAGGGGAACGCGTTCCTATGTAGGAGCTGCCGAAGGCTGCGATCTTTTGATCTTCAGCTTCTGTGCAGCTTGCGCATCAACTCCGCCTCAGCCTGGGTCAAGCCGCAGGACTGAGTCAGCTCATCGACACTCGCGCCCATGCCCACCAGTTTCGCCGCCTGGGCGAACGACAGGCTTGATGGATCGCGTTGTTCCAGCGCGACAATCTTGTCCGGCAACGGACCGACGACCGAGCGCAGCTCGTGCAGGGCTTCGCCCATGCGCACGTTGCCGTTCTGATAGTCGTCGACGCGTTTGGCCAGGTCCTTGATGCGCTGATCACGCAGCGCATCGCCCTGAGCCTGTTGCGCAGCGATCACCCGCTGCGCCTTGATGTACGCCAGAAACATTGCCAGCGTGCCTGCCCAGAAGAGGAACAGGACAATGACCGCCACCTCGAGAATCAATCAGATGCTCTCCAGTTCCGACCATTCTTCTTCGCTCATCATCTTGTCCAGCTCGACCAGGATCAGCAACTCGTTGTTCTTGTTGCACACGCCCTGGATGAACTTGGCCGACTCTTCGTTACCGACGTTTGGCGCGGTCTCGATTTCCGACTGACGCAGGTAAACCACTTCAGCGACGCTGTCGACCATGATCCCGACCACTTGCTTGTCGGCTTCGATGATGACGATACGGGTGTTGTCGCTGATCTCGCCGCTGTTCAGGCCGAAGCGCTGACGGGTGTCGATCACGGTGACCACGTTACCGCGCAGGTTGATGATGCCCAGCACGTAGCTTGGCGCACCCGGTACCGGAGCGATTTCGGTGTAACGCAGGACTTCCTGAACGCGCATCACGTTGATGCCGTAGGTTTCGTTGTCCAGCTTGAAGGTCACCCATTGCAGGATCGGATCTTCAGAACCTTTTGCATTCGTCGCCTGACTACTCATACCCTGACCCCTCGAAAAAACCGCACTGGGCGGTGTGTGTTCTGTGTGAAGGCATTGAAAAATGCCATCGCCTGACTGTTATGTCGGCTGCTATGTCGATTTATGTAGCGGCTTGTGGCCGCCCAAGTGCTTTGCCCCGCCGCTGGCGATCAACTCGGCCAGCGCGGCTACATCAAGTAATGCACACATGTGCTCGATCACCGTGCCTGCGAGCCATGGCCGCTGACCCCGGTGACTTCTCCATTTGATTTCATTCGGGTCCAGACGCAACGAACGGCTGACCTGATGCACCGCCAGACCCCATTCGTAACCTTGTACCGAAATCACGTACTGCAGGCCCTGACGGAAATCATCGCGATAGCGATCCGGCATGACCCAACGCGCCGTGTCCAACACTTTCAGATTGCCGGCCTGGCTCGGCAGAATCCCGAGGAACCATTCCGGCTGCCCGAACAGCGGCGTCAACTCGTGGCCGGCCAGCGAATAGATCGAACCGAGGCACACCAGCGGCACCGCCAGCGTCAGCCCGGCAACATCGAACAACAGGCATTCGAAGGCTTCCGAGGCCCAGGCCGGACGGCCATCGGTTTCCACCGGGGGCGGCGTGTTGCTCGGCGGCAAGTGCACTTCCACCACTGGCGGCACCCGCGCCTGTTCGACGGGTGCCGGTGCCACCGGCGCCGGTTCGGCCACGACCGGTTCCGGCGTGGTTTTCAGCAATTGGGTTTGCAACAGCGGTGCAAGGGTCGAAACCGTTGCGCGCACCGGCGCTGACTCTTCAATCAATGCGACAGGTGCCTTGGCCACTGGCGCGGCGGCAGGCGCAGCCACCGGTGCGGCAGGTTTGGCAGCTTTCTGCGCATCACGCGCCTGCTCTTCAAGCACCGCCGCCTGGAATTCATCCAGCGCCGCAGCGCTTTCGACCACCTCGACCGGCACCTCGACCTGCACCTTCACTGGCGGCAACTCGTCAGGGATTTCCTGCAGCAAGCTGTCCAGGTACGACTGCAACGCCAGTTGCGGGCGCGACGTCAGTTTGATCGGCCGGTTCATGCTCAAGCCACCTGCGGAACAAGTTGTTGCGCCAGCAGATGCTTGAGCAGCGCGCGGTAAGCCAGCACGCCACGACTCTTGCCATCGAACTGCGAAGGCGTGACCCCGGCCCGGCTGGCGTCGCGCAGACGGGTATCGACCGGGATGTAACCCTGCCAGATCTCTTCGGGGAATTTGTCACGCAGCACGCGCAAGGTGCCCAGCGATGCCTGGGTGCGGCGGTCAAACAGGGTCGGCACGATGCTGAACGGCAGCGCCTGTTTGCGCGAGCGGTTGATCATCGCCAGGGTGTTGACCATGCGCTCCAGACCTTTGACGGCCAGGTGCTCGGTCTGCACCGGGATCACCAGTTGCTGGCTCGCGGCCAGGGCGTTGACCATCAACACGCCGAGCAACGGCGGGCTGTCGATGATCGCGTAATCGAAATCCTGCCACAGCTGCGCCAGACTCTTGGCGATCACCAGACCCAGACCACTCTGCCCCGGCGACTGGCGCTCAAGGGTGGCGAGTGCGGTACTCGACGGCAACAGGGAAATGCGTTCGTCGCTGGTCGACAGCAGCAACTGCCCGGGCAAGCCTTGCGGCACGCTGCCCTTGTGCAGAAACAGGTCGTAGTTGCTGTGCTCCAGGCTGTCGGGGTCGTAGCCGAAATAGCTGGTCATCGAGCCGTGCGGGTCGAGATCGACCACAACCACGCGCTTGCCCGCCTCCGCCAGCAATCCGGCTAAAGCGATGGAAGATGTGGTTTTACCGACACCACCCTTTTGATTGGCGACTGCCCAGACTCTCATTCGGTTCGTTCCTCCCGGCCGAGATGCTCGACCGAGACATAGCTCAGCGTATTAATGCGGGCGACGGAGAATTGACGGCACTCTCGCGTCCCGGCGTCTTGACCTGGGTCGGTGCAGTTTGTGTGCCAGCGCGCTTCAATGCCGCGTCCGGTTGCGCATTGGCGGTTCCGGTACCGGTCAGACTGCGGCGCACATCGAGGTTGCGCGACACCACCAGCACCACACGACGGTTTTTCGCCCGGCCTTCGGCGGTGGCGTTGTTGGCCACCGGCTGAAACTCACCGTAGCCCACCGAGGCCAGACGCCCGGGGTTGACGCCCTGCATTGCCAGCATCCGCACGATGCTCGCCGAACGCGCAGAGGACAGTTCCCAGTTGGTCGGGTACTGCGCGGTGCGGATCGGCTGATCGTCGGTGAAGCCTTCGACGTGGATCGGGTTGTCGAACGGTTTGAGGATCGCCGCGACCTTGTCGATGATGTTGAACGCGATATCACTCGGCATCGCGTCGCCACTGCCGAACAACAGGCTGGAATTGAGTTCGATCTCGACCCACAACTCGTTGCCGCGCACGGTCATCTGGTTGGAAGCGATCAGGTCGCCGAACGCGGCACTGATGTCATCGGCAATGCTTTTCAGCGGATCGCTGGCCCCGGCGATACCGGCATCGACCTGCTCGCTGTCCTTGACCAGCGGCTTGGCCGGGGTCACGGTTTTCGGCCGTTCCTCACCGATCGGGATCGGCTTGAGCGAGCGATCGGAGTCAGTGAAAACCCCGATCAGCGCTTCGGAAATGACCTTGTACTTGCCTTCGTTGATCGACGAGATCGAGTACATCACCACGAAGAACGCGAACAACAACGTGATGAAATCCGCGTAGGACACGAGCCAGCGCTCGTGATTAACGTGTTCTTCCTGATGCCTGCGGCGAGCCATAGTCCATTACCCCCATCAATCCATGAAGCCCTGAAGCTTCAGCTCGATAGAGCGAGGGTTTTCACCTTCGGCGATCGACAAAATACCTTCCAACAACATTTCGCGATAACGCGACTGCCGCAACGCGATTGACTTGAGCTTGGCCGCCACCGGCAGCAACACCAGGTTGGCACTGGCCACGCCGTAGATGGTCGCGACGAATGCCACGGCAATACCGCTGCCCAATTGGGTCGGATCAGCGAGGTTGCCCATCACATGAATCAGGCCCATCACCGCACCGATGATGCCGATGGTCGGCGCATAGCCGCCCATGCTTTCGAAAACTTTGGCAGCCTCGATGTCGCGCGCTTCCTGGGTGTAGAAATCCACTTCGAGGATGCTGCGGATCGCTTCCGGCTCGGCGCCATCGACCAGCAGTTGCAGGCCCTTGCGCGAGTAGTTGTCCGGCTCGGCATCAGCGACGCCTTCCAGCCCGAGCAGGCCTTCCTTGCGTGCGGTAAGGCTCCAGTTGACCACCCGATCGATGCCGCCGGCCAGGTCCACACGAGGTGGAAACAGGATCCAGGCGAGAATCTGCATGGCGCGCTTGAAGGCGCTCATCGGCGATTGCAACAGCGCGGCACCGATGGTGCCACCGAGCACGATCAGCGCCGCCGGGCCGTTGGCCAGCGCGCCGAGGTGGCCGCCTTCAAGGTAGTTGCCGCCGATGATGGCGACGAACGCCATGATGATCCCGATAAGGCTTAGAACATCCATCAGATACACGCCTCGACGATGTGCTTGCCGATGTCGTCCAGGCCGTAAACCGCGTCAGCCAGATCGGCTTTGACGATGGCCATCGGCATGCCGTAGATCACGCAACTGGCTTCGTCTTGTGCCCATACCGAGCTACCGCCCTGCTTGAGCAGACGCGCGCCTTCGCGGCCGTCGGCGCCCATGCCGGTGAGCACCACCGCCAGAACTTTGTCACCGTAGGACTTGGCTGCGGAACCGAAAGTGATGTCCACGCACGGCTTGTAATTCAGACGCTCGTCGCCCGGCAGGATTTTCACTGCGCCACGGCCGTCGATCATCATCTGCTTGCCACCCGGCGCCAGCAGCGCCAGGCCCGGACGCAGGATGTCGCCATCCTCGGCTTCCTTGACGCTGATGCGGCACAGTTTGTCCAGACGCTCGGCAAAGGCCTTGGTGAACGCCGCTGGCATGTGCTGGATCAGCACGATCGGCGCCGGGAAGTTCGCCGGCAATTGGGTCAGCACCCGTTGCAGGGCAACCGGGCCGCCGGTCGAGGTACCGATGGCCACCAGTTTGTAGGCTTTGCGTTTCGGTGCCGGCGACGACGCGCTGGCGGCTGGCGCACGCGCAGGTGCTGGAGCAGGCGCCGGACGCGTCGGTGCAGCAGTGCTGTGGCTGCTGAAGCTCGAAGCCGCCGGGGCTGGCGCAGGCGTCGGTGCAGCGGCCGGAGCCGGCGCACTGTAGGCACTGAAACGACGATTACTGCGCGAGATGCTGTGAACCTTCTCGCACAGCAGTTGCTTGACCTTCTCGGGGTTGCGCGAGATGTCTTCGAAATTCTTCGGCAGGAAATCCACCGCACCGGCGTCCAGCGCATCCAGGGTAACCCGGGCGCCTTCGTGCGTCAGCGAGGAGAACATCAACACCGGGGTCGGGCAGCGCTGCATGATGTGCCGCACCGCCGTGATGCCATCCATCATCGGCATCTCGTAGTCCATGGTGATCACGTCCGGCTTGAGGGCCAGGGCCTGATCGATCGCCTCTTTACCGTTGGTGGCCGTGCCGACCACCTGGATGCTCGGATCCGCTGAAAGAATTTCCGAGACGCGGCGGCGGAAAAAACCCGAATCGTCCACCACCAGGACTTTGACTGCCATAAACACTCCATTAGGTGCAGCGGGACGTCGTCGCCCCGCTGCCCCGGATTCAAATACGCTTCGTCGCGTAACGCTTGAGCATGCTTGGAACATCAAGGATCAGCGCGATGCGGCCGTCACCGGTGATGGTGGCGCCGGACATGCCCGGAGTGCCCTGCAGCATTTTGCCCAATGGCTTGATGACCACTTCTTCCTGGCCGACCAGTTGATCGACGACGAAGCCGATCCGCTGGGTGCCCACCGAAAGGATCACCACATGGCCTTCGCGCTGCTCTTCGTGAGCGGCGGAGCTGACCAGCCAGCGCTTGAGGTAGAACAATGGCAGCGCCTTGTCCCGCACGATCACCACTTCCTGGCCATCCACCACGTTGGTGGTCGACAGGTCGAGGTGGAAGATTTCGTTGACGTTGACCAACGGGAACGCAAACGCCTGATTGCCGAGCATCACCATCAGGGTCGGCATGATCGCAAGCGTCAGCGGCACCTTGATGACGATCTTCGAGCCCTGGCCCTTGGTCGAGTAGATGTTGATCGAACCGTTGAGCTGGGAAATCTTGGTTTTCACCACGTCCATGCCAACACCGCGTCCGGACACGTCGGAGATCTCGGTCTTGGTCGAGAAACCCGGGGCGAAGATCAGGTTGTAGCACTCGGTATCGCTCAGGCGATCGGCCGCGTCCTTGTCCATCACACCGCGTTTTACCGCGATCGAACGCAGCACGTTCGGGTCCATGCCCTTGCCGTCGTCGGAGATCGACAACAGGATGTGATCGCCTTCCTGCTCGGCGGCCAGTACCACGCGACCGCCACGGGCCTTGCCCGAAGCTTCGCGTTCTTCCGGCGATTCGATGCCGTGGTCGACCGCGTTACGCACCAAGTGGACCAGCGGGTCGGCCAGGGCCTCGACAAGGTTTTTGTCGAGGTCGGTTTCTTCACCTACCAGTTCCAGGTTGATCTCTTTCTTGAGCTGACGCGCGAGGTCGCGAACCAGACGCGGGAAGCGCCCGAAGACTTTCTTGATCGGCTGCATCCGGGTCTTCATCACCGCGGTCTGCAAGTCAGCCGTGACCACGTCGAGGTTCGACACGGCCTTGGACATGGCTTCGTCGCCGCTGTTGAGACCCAGGCGCACCAGGCGGTTACGCACCAGCACCAGTTCGCCGACCATGTTCATGATTTCGTCGAGACGCGCGGTGTCGACCCGCACGGTGGTCTCGGCTTCGCTCGCCGGTTTTTCCGGCGGCGGAGCAGCGGCGGCACGGGCCGGGGCCGGTGCAGCAGCGGCGGCCGGTTTTGGCGCTTCGGCTTTCGGCTCAGGTTTGGGCGCAGCCTTCGGCGCAGCAGCCGGAGCGGCGACGGCCTTGGCGGCAGGCGCAGCCAAGGTCGACGCGGTGCCTGCAGCAGCGGCGCCAACGTCGGTGAACTTGCCTTTGCCATGCAACTCGTCGAGCAGCGATTCGAATTCGTGATCGCTGATCAGATCGCTGCCGGCAGCCGCAGCCACCGGTGCGGCAGGTGCAGCCGGTGCCGAGGCGATAGCCGATTCCAGCGCTTCCACGGCAAAGTTGCCCTTGCCGTGCAACTGATCGAGCAGTGCTTCGAATTCGTCGTCGGTGATGTCCGAGCTGTCGCCCGCCGCCGGTGCCGCCGGAGCAGCAGCGGTCGGTGCCACGGCGTCCGGCGCGAACTGGCCTTTGCCGTGCAGTTGATCGAGCAACGACTCGAATTCGGCGTCGGTGATTTCATCGCTGGCGGCCGCATCGGCAGCCGGCGCAGGTGCAGGTGCAGCAGCGGCCGGGGCTTCGGCTTCGGCCTTGACGGCGTTCAGCGAATCCAGCAGCTGTTCAAATTCGTTATCGGTGATGTCGCCCGAATCGTTCGAATCGCCTTCGACGACCAGTTCTTCGATCATCTCAGCCACCGGCGAAGCCGGGGCTTCGTCGGCCGATTGCGGTTCGGCCAGACGCGCCAGCGCGGCCAGCAGTTCCGGGGTGGCCGCCGTGATCGGTGCACGTTCACGGACTTCGCTGAACATGCTGTTCACCGCGTCCAGTGCCTCAAGCACCACGTCCATCAGTTCTGCATCAACGCGACGCTCACCCTTGCGCAGGATGTCGAACACGTTTTCGGCGATGTGACAGCACTCCACCAGCTCGTTGAGCTGAAGGAAGCCGGCGCCCCCTTTTACAGTGTGGAAACCGCGAAAAATTGCGTTGAGCAGATCTGCGTCATCCGGGCGACTTTCCAGCTCGACCAGTTGTTCGGACAGTTGCTCAAGAATCTCGCCGGCCTCAACCAGGAAATCCTGAAGGATCTCTTCATCGGCGCCGAAGCTCATTAATGGGGTGCTCCTACAGGTCTAAAAACCCAAAAAACCTAAAATTCCAAAACTCTAGAATCCGAGGCTGGATAACAAATCGTCCACATCGTCCTGACCGGACACAACGTCTTCTCGTTTATCGGCATGAATCTGCGGACCTTCACCCTGCGAGAGATGTTTTTGTGGATCTTTTTCTGCAAGCATCGCGGCGCGGTCGTGTTCGATGCCCGCAAAGCGGTCAACCTGACTGGCCATGAGGACGAGTTTGAGCAAATTGCTTTCGACTTCGGTGACCAGTTGAGTCACACGCTTGATCACTTGACCTGTGAGGTCCTGGTAATCCTGAGCCAGCAGGATGTCGTTGAGGTTGCTCGACACCGCACGGTTGTCCGTGCTGCTGCGTGACAGAAAACCGTCGACCCGGCGCGCCAGCTCGCGGAACTCTTCAGCCCCGACCTCGCGGCGCATGAAGCGGCCCCAATCGGTGCTCAGAGCCTGGGCTTCTTCAGCCAGGCCATTGACCACCGGCGTGGCGCTTTCCACCAGATCCATGGTGCGGTTGGCCGCGGCTTCGGTCAGCTTGACCACATAGCCCAGGCGTTCGGTGGCGTCGGTGATTTGCGACACTTCCTCGGCCTGCGGCATGTGCGGATCGATCTGGAAGTTGACGATCGCACTGTGCAGTTCGCGTGTGAGCTTGCCCACTTCCTGATACAGGCCGCGGTCACGGGTCTGATTGAGCTCATGGATCAGTTGCACAGCGTCGCCGAACCTGCCTTTTTCAAGGCTCTCGACCAGTTCGACCGCGTGTTTTTTCAGGGTCGACTCGAAATCGCCCTGTGAAGATTCGTTATGCTCCATAGCTCCCCCGCGCGTCATCAGCCGATGCGTTCGAAAATCTTCTCGATTTTGTCTTTCAACGCCTGAGCCGTGAAAGGTTTGACCACGTAGCCGTTCACACCGGCCTGAGCGGCCTCGATGATTTGCTCGCGCTTGGCTTCAGCGGTCACCATCAGCACCGGCAGATGCTTGAGTTTTTCATCGGCACGCACGTGGCGCAGCAAGTCGATACCGGTCATGCCCGGCATGTTCCAGTCCGTTACCAGAAAGTCGATGCTGCCGCTGTTGAGTACCGGAATGGCAGTAGTGCCATCGTCGGCCTCGACGGTGTTGGTGAACCCGAGATCGCGCAGCAGGTTCTTGATGATCCGCCGCATCGTTGAGAAGTCATCAACGATGAGGATTTTCATGTCTTTGTTCAATTCGACCTCCAAGCAGTCTTAAACGCGCCCAGCACCTGGACGCGCCACTTCAATCAATCGGCGCAGCACTCGAAGACTGTCTGGAGCACAACAGAGCAAGACCGGTGCCGTTCTCACCGCACCAGCCTCGTTCGCAGTGTCCCCACACTGCCTTCAGCGCGCTCGCCACTCCCCCAAACGCCCCCGCAAACGGGCCGCGCACTGGCTGTGTAACTGGCTGACCCGCGATTCACTGACGCCAAGGACTTCACCGATCTCCTTGAGGTTCAGCTCTTCGTCGTAGTACAGCGCCAACACCAGTCGCTCACGCTCCGGCAAATTGGCAATCGCGTCCGCCAGCGCCGCCTGGAAGCGTTCATCTTCCAGATCGCGTGACGGCTCAAGATGAGCACTGGCGCCATCCTCGTGCAGCCCTTCGTGTTCGCCGTCCTGCAACAGGTCGTCGAAACTGAACAAGCGACTGCCCAGGGTGTCATTCAAAATCCCGTAGTAATCGTCGAGACTCAATTGGAGTTCGGCCGCAACCTCGTGATCTTTAGCGTCACGGCCGGTTTTAGCTTCAATTGCGCGAATTGCGTCGCTGACCATACGGGTATTGCGGTGAACCGAGCGTGGCGCCCAATCCCCTTTGCGCACTTCATCGAGCATCGCGCCGCGGATTCGAATGCCCGCGTACGTTTCGAAACTGGCGCCTTTGCTGGCGTCGTATTTGGTCGAGACTTCGAGCAGGCCGATCATCCCGGCCTGAATCAGGTCCTCAACCTGCACACTCGCCGGCAAGCGTGCCAGCAAGTGATAGGCAATGCGCTTGACCAGTGGCGCGTAACGCTCGATCAACTCGTACTGCGCGTCACGTGCCGACTTCTTGTAGTAGTTCATACCGCTCGCGGTCATAACACAGGCCCTGCTGTTTGCTGCACGAGGCGCTCGACGAAAAACTCAAGGTGGCCGCGCGGGTTGGCAGGCAGCGGCCAGGTATCGACCTTCTGCGCGATCGCCTTGAACGCCAGCGCGCACTTGGAACGCGGAAAGGCTTCATAGACTGCTCGCTGCTTCTGCACTGCCTTGCGCACGCTTTCGTCGTACGGCACCGCGCCGACATATTGTAAGGCGACGTCGAGGAAGCGATCCGTGACCTTGGTCAACTTGGCGAACAGGTTGCGCCCTTCCTGCGGGCTCTGCGCCATGTTGGCCAGCACGCGGAAGCGGTTCATGCCGTAATCGCGGTTGAGCAGTTTGATCAGCGCGTAGGCGTCGGTGATCGAGGTCGGCTCGTCGCAGACCACCAGCAACACTTCCTGCGCGGCGCGGACAAAACTGACTACCGAGTCACCAATACCCGCAGCGGTGTCGATCACCAGCACATCGAGATTGTCGCCGATGTCGCTGAAGGCCTGAATCAGACCGGCATGTTGCGCCGGGCTCAGGTGCACCATGCTTTGGGTGCCGGAAGCGGCCGGCACGATGCGGATCCCGCCAGGCCCCTGCAACAACACGTCGCGCAGCTCACAGCGGCCTTCGATCACATCGGCCAGAGTACGTTTGGGGGTCAGTCCCAGCAGAACGTCAACGTTCGCCAGCCCCAGGTCAGCGTCCAGCAGCATGACCCGACGGCCAAGCTCTGCCAGCGCCAGAGACAAGTTCACTGACACGTTAGTCTTGCCGACGCCACCTTTGCCGCCGGTCACCGCGATCACCTGTACGGGATGCATGCTGCCCATGTTATTTCTTTACCTTGTCTTGCATAGACGGAGGCCACATTACTGGCTGCGCGTTCACAACCGGAACAATGCATGGCAGACCATCGATGTAGGTACAAAAACTGTTCATTACCTCAGCCAACCTGCTTGGTCGGGCTGTGGTAGATATCAGCGAACATGTCAGCCATGGCTTCTTCGCTGGGTTCTTCCTGCATTTGCACGCTGACGGCGCGGCTGACCAGTTGATGACGGCGCGGCAGATGCAGATCATCCGGAATCCGTGGGCCGTCGGTCAGGTACGCGACCGGCAGTTCATGACTGATCGCCAGGCTCAACACTTCGCCAAGGCTGGCCGTCTCATCCAGTTTAGTCAGGATGCAGCCGGCAAGCCCGCAACGCTTGTAACTGTGGTACGCGGCGGTTAGAACCTGTTTCTGGCTGGTGGTTGCCAGCACCAGATAATTTTTTGAACGGATGCCACGCCCGGCCAGACTTTCCAGCTGCATGCGCAGGGCCGGATCGCTGGCTTGCAGGCCGGCGGTATCGATCAGCACCACGCGCTTGCGCAGCAGCGGGTCGAGCGCCTGCACCAGCGACTGGCCCGGATCGACGTGGGTCACCGGCACATTGAGAATCCGCCCCAGCGTCTTGAGTTGTTCCTGAGCACCGATACGGAAACTGTCCATGCTGACCAGCGCGACATTCTGCGCGCCGTACTTGAGCACGTAGCGCGCCGCGAGTTTGGCCAGGGTGGTGGTCTTGCCCATGCCGGCCGGACCGACCATGGCAATCACCCCGCCCTCTTCCAGCGGCTCGACTTCCGGTACAGCAATCATCCGCGCCAGGTGCGCGAGCAGCATGCGCCAGGCCTGACGCGGCTCCTCGATGTCGGTGATCATCGCCAGCAGATCGCGCGACAACGGCCCGGACAGACCGATTCGTTGCAGACGGCGATACAGATTGGCTTGTGCCGGACGGCTGCCTTGCAGCTGATTCCAGGCCAGCGTGCCGAGCTGCACTTCCATCAGTTCGCGCAGACTGTTCAATTCGAAACGCATCGAATCCAGCGCACGCGGATCGATGCCGGCGGACGACTGTGCAGGCGCTGGCGCGGGACGCGCCGGGGCGGCGTAAGTCGGTTCGCTCAACGGTTCGGCAGCGGTCAGCGGCAGGCCGGCCGTCAACGGAAGCCCGGCGAACAACTGGCGATTGGTGTTGCCGTCGGCTTCGCCACGCAGGCTCAGTTCGGCCTGGGCGGTCACGATGCGCGACTGGGTCTTGCGCAGCTCGTCCTCGAGTTCCATGTTCGGAACCCGTGGCGCCAGCGCCGACAATTTGTAATCCAGCGCCGCCGTCAGCTCGACGCCGCCGGCAATGCGGCGGTTGCCAATGATGGCGGCATCAGCGCCCAGCTCATCACGAACCAGCTTCATGGCCTGACGCATATCGGCGGCGAAAAAACGCTTAACTTGCATAAACCACTACCTCAGCCGTTGGGCCCTACTGTCGCAACGATGGTCACTTGCTTGTTGTCCGGAATTTCCTGGTAGGCCAGCACGTGCAGCCCTGGGACTGCGAGGCGGCCGAAACGCGAGAGCATCGCGCGGATCGGGCCTGCTACCAACAGGATCACCGGTTGACCTTGCATTTCCTGGCGCTGCGCCGCTTCGATAAGCGAACGCTGCAGCTTCTCGGCCATGCTTGGCTCCAGCAGAACGCCCTCTTCAGAGCCTTGTCCTGCCTTCTGCAGACTATTGAGCAATATTTGTTCCAACCTTGGTTCCAGGGTGATCACAGGCAGCTCGGAGTCAGTGCCTACAATGCTTTGGACGATGGCGCGGGATACGCCGACGCGTACTGCGGCCACCAAGGCGGCGGTATCTTGACTCTTGGCGGCGTTGTTGGCGATAGCCTCGGCAATGCTGCGGATATCGCGCACCGGCACGTGTTCGGCCAGCAACGCCTGCAGCACTTTGAGCAACTGCGACAGCGACACCACCCCCGGCACCAGCTCTTCAGCCAGTTTCGGCGAGCTTTTGGCCAGCAATTGCATGAGTTGCTGCACTTCTTCGTGGCCGATCAGCTCGCTGGAGTGCTTGTACAGAATCTGGTTCAAGTGCGTCGCGACCACGGTACTGGCGTCGACCACGGTGTAACCGAGCGATTGCGCCTGCGCACGCTGGCTGACTTCGATCCACACCGCCTCCAGGCCGAAAGCCGGATCTTTGGCGGTAATGCCGTTGAGCGTGCCGTAGACCTGCCCCGGGTTGATCGCCAGTTCGCGATCCGGGTAGATCTCGGCTTCGGCGAGGATCACGCCCATCAGGGTCAGGCGATAGGCGCTCGGCGCCAGATCGAGGTTGTCGCGAATGTGCACGGTCGGCATCAGGAAGCCCAGATCCTGCGAGAGCTTCTTGCGCACGCCCTTGATCCGCGCCAGCAACTGCCCGCCCTGATTGCGATCCACCAGCGGGATCAGGCGGTAACCGACCTCAAGGCCGATCATGTCGATCGGCGTCACGTCATCCCAGCCCAGCTCCTTAGTTTCCATGGCGCGGGCCGGCGACGGCAGCAGTTCCTGCTGACGCTGAACCTCTTGCAGCGCCTGCACCTTGGCAACGTTCTGCTTTTTCCAGAACAGATACGCGCCACCGGCAGCCAGCGCGGCCATGCTCAGGAACGAGAAGTGCGGCATGCCCGGGACGAGCCCCATGACTGCCATCAGGCCGGCCGCCACCGCCAAGGCTTTGGGCGAGGCGAACATCTGCCGGTTGATCTGCTTGCCCATGTCTTCCGAACCGGAAGCACGGGTCACCATGATCGCCGCCGCTGTCGATAACAACAGTGATGGCAATTGCGCCACCAAACCGTCACCGATGGTCAGCAAGGCGTAAACCTTGCCCGCGTCGGCGAAGGTCATGTTGTGCTGGAAGATACCGACAGCCATACCGCCGATGAGGTTGATGAACAGAATCAGCAGGCCGGCGATGGCGTCACCACGGACGAACTTGCTGGCACCGTCCATCGAACCGTAGAACTCGGCTTCCTGAGCGACTTCGGAACGGCGCGCCTTGGCCTGGTTCTGGTCGATCAGACCGGCGTTGAGGTCGGCGTCGATCGCCATTTGTTTGCCGGGCATCGCATCGAGGGTGAAACGCGCGCTCACCTCGGAAATCCGCCCGGCACCCTTGGTCACCACGACGAAGTTGATGATCATCAGGATCGCGAACACCACGATACCGACCACGTAGTTACCGCCGATCACCACCTCACCGAAGGCCTGAATTACCTTACCGGCAGCGGCGTGGCCGTCCTGACCGTGGAGCATGACCACCCGCGTCGAGGCCACGTTCAACGCCAGCCGCAGCAGCGTCGCCACCAGCAGAATGGTCGGGAATACCGCGAAATCCAGCGGCCGCAGCGCATACACGCAGACCAGCAGGACGACGATCGACAGGGCGATGTTGAAGGTGAAGAACACGTCCAGCAGGAACGGCGGCACCGGCAACATCATCATCGCCAGCATGACCAGCAGCAACAACGGCACGCCCAGATTGCCTCGACTGAGGTCGGCAACATTCGAGCGAGCAGTGTTGAATAACTGAGAGCGATCCACCGGTTTTCCCCGTTCCTTTAAAGCAAACTTTTGACGCCCAAAGCAGGCGCACGGCGGCTACTGCAAGAAGCCTTCCAACTTTTGCGCAGACCAAAAAGACCGCAGCCTTCGGCAGCTCCTACACCGATCCCTGTAGGAGCTGCCGAAGGCTGCGATCTTTTGATTTTGCGTAATCAAGGAATCGCGGCGTCTTTAAACCCAAGTGTTTAAAAGACACCTCAAGACACGTCTTGCGGGCTACATATCCTTGCGCCATTGCCTACAGCCAAGCCAGAATCCGCCGGCTTGTGCGCCTTGGGGCGCGGGTTCTATTGTGGGTCGGTCGCTGACAAATCAGCGATCGGGTCTCGCAGCCCGCTGATTTCTAGACGCACAACTTCCGTCCTCGTTTTATGGCGGCTGTACGTGGGAGACCTTTGGGTCTGCCGGTTCTAGAGTCCCGGTCTGCGACCCGCGTATAGCTGCCACCTCCCTTTCGTATCGCAGCGAAATGTGGCAGCTCCGTCGACTCTAGGAGCCTCACCATGATCAAACCAACACCCAACCCACCCGAAACCGACGCCACCTCGCCCTACGAATCCCTCGATTCAAAAAAGCTCCACGAAGCCGCCGACCGCGCCCTCGACCACTACCTCTGCTCGCCCGGCGCCACGCCCATTCAACGTAAAACCCGCTCAATGTACGCCGCGACCGCAGACTTCAAAAACGAGGAACTGCTGGCCGATGCCTGCGAAACACTCGCGTCGGCCAGAACCATCGCCCATGACTTCGCCCATCTCATACCGGCGTCACAGCGCAGGGCGCTGGATAATCTGCAATTGCCGCAGTAACACGGTTCTCTGCCCTCCCCATGTAGGAGCTGCCGGAGGCTGCGATCTTTTGATTTTTGTTGTTCAAAGCAAGATCAAAAGATCGCAGCCTTCGGCAGCTCCTACAGGGGGGGGATCCGTGATCAGGCATAAAAAACGCCGCCCCGCGCAATCGGGGCGGCGTTTTTTATCGGTAGGTTCAGGAATCGCGGCGCAGATCCGATGAAATCGGAAAGTTTTTTAAAACACCAGACTACTTAGTAACTGATACCTTTCACTTCCATTGACCCCTCGCTCACAAGTTCAAACTCAACGCTCGCACCCGGTGCGATGTTAATAATGCCCCTATGCGCCTCAGGAACGATGAGCTCGTATTTCTTTTTCTCATTTTTAGTTTCATAGACCGGACTACGTAGTTCGGCGTACTCATCATCAAAATCGAACCTGGTAACCAGCCGGGAAGGAGTGGAATTTTTGAGAATAGAGTCGACTAGACTGCCCGCCTTATTGGTGGCCTTACCCGTGCTTTCTTCGTCCGCCACAATGGTGATCTTACCCGTAGTTTGGTCATAGCTGTCGAATTTGCCTTTCATTGTCCTTCTCCCTGTTGTCACAGAAGTGCGCGCACCGACTGTGCGGCGCCACCCAGCAAGCAAACCGCAAATGCACTTAATCCACACCTGTAAAACCTGACAGGTACGACCTGCTTCCAGACGAAAGGTAATTATTGGGATGGTGCCGTTAACCCGGCGCAGTCAACAAATTGTCCCTGAGATCCTTTCAGCGACAAACCAGACCTTCAGCCTGACAGTTGCTCGCTCAGCCGCCCTTCAAACTTCAGTGTTTAAAAGACACCTCCAGACACGCCTTGCGGGCTACATATCCTTGCGCCATTGCCTACAGCTACGCCAGAATCCGCCGGCTTGTGCGCCTTGGGGTCGGGTTCTATTGTGGATCGGTCGCTGACGAATCAGCGATCGGGTTTAGCGACTCGAACTTTCTCAGCGCATCAGCGTTCATGGCTTCGTTGTGGGACTCTTCGTCCGCAATTACGTTATGGCGGCTGTATGCGGGAGACCTTCGGGTCTACCGGGGTGCCTGAGACCGGTTCGCTAACCTGCATACAGCTGCCACCTTCACTTGTTTAGCGACAGGGGAAGAGTGGCTCCATAACTCAGGAGCTTCAGCATGATCAAACCAACACCCAACCCACCCGAAACCGACGCCACCTCCCCCTACGAATCCCTCGATTCAAAAAAGCTCCACAAAGCCGCCGACCGCGCCCTCGACCACTACCTCTGCTCGCCCGGCGCCACGCCCATTCAACGCAAAACCCGCTCGATGTACGCCGTGACCGCAGACTTCAAAAACGAAGAACTGCTGGCCGATGCCTGCGAAACACTCGCGTCAGCCAGAACCATCGCCAATGACTTCGCCCACCTGATACCGGCGTCGCAGCGCAGAACGCTACTGGGCATCGCACAACTGATCATGCTCGGCGAACTGGCGGTGAATCGGGCGCTGGATAACCTGGAATTGTCGGCCTAAGAAGGCAGGCAAGAACCTGTGGTGAGGGGATTCATCCCCTCACCACAATGATTGCGGCAGGAGCCGAAATATCTTTGGATCTGGCATAAAAAACCGCCGCTCCGTTTGTTCGGGGCGGCGGTTTTTTTGATCACGGCAAACGTCAGGAATCGCGACGCAGATCCGGCGGGATCGGCAAATCGTCCTTGAGTGGGTCCGGGCGTTTGCCCTTGCCGGCGCGGTACTGACGGATCTGGTAGACGTAGGCCAACACCTGGGCGACGGCCAGGTACAGGCCGCCGGGGATTTCCTGCTCGAGTTCGGTGGAGTAGTAGATCGAGCGCGCCAGCCCCGGCGATTCGAGAAGCATGACGTTGTTGGCGACGGCGATTTCGCGGATCTTCAGCGCGAGGAAGTCGCTGCCCTTGGCCAGCAGCACT
Source organism: Pseudomonas sp. MWU318 (assembly GCF_016756945.1). Lineage (NCBI taxonomy): Bacteria > Pseudomonadati > Pseudomonadota > Gammaproteobacteria > Pseudomonadales > Pseudomonadaceae > Pseudomonas > Pseudomonas sp. MWU318. Next base: position 42,604 of record NZ_JAESJL010000015.1, on the reverse strand, counting down.
GGCGCGCCGCCCTTCTCCGAGTCGTACTTGAGCGCGACGGCGTAGTGGGTCGGGTTGGTGATGACCACGTCGGCGTCGGGAATCGCCGCCATCATCCGCCGCTGCGACATCTCGCGCTGGGTCTGACGGATGCGCTGCTTGACCTCCGGCCGACCTTCCTGATCCTTGTGCTCGTCGCGCACTTCCTGCTTGGTCATCAGCAGTTTCTTGTGCGCTTCCCAGAGCTGCACCGGCACGTCGACGGCGGCGATGATGATCAGGCCGCAGGCCAGCCACAACGTACTCCAGCCGACCAGCGTGACGCTGTGAATGATCGCCATTTCGAGCGGCTCGTGGGCGATCCGCAAGAAATCATCGACATCCGCCGACAACACTGCCAACGCCACCCCCAGGGTGATCAGAAATTTGGCCAGCGCCTTGAGCAGTTCGACCACAGCCTTGAACGAGAACATCCGCTTCAGGCCTGCCGCCGGGTTCATCCGGCTGAATTTGGGCGCCATGGAACCGGCGGCAAACAGCCAGCCACCGAGGGAGATCGGCCCGATCAACGCCGCCAGCAACAGGGTGATCATGATCGGCTGGATCGCCAACAGCGCCATCTGCCCCGACTGCAGCAGGAACCTGCCCATGGCCCCCTGATCCATGATCACCTCGCGCGAGAGGGTGAAGTTCAGGCGCATCAGCTCCATCAGGTCTTCGGCCAGCATGCCGCCGAACACCAGCAGCGCACCGGCACCGGCCATCATCACGGCGAGGGTGTTGAGCTCTTTGGAACGGGCAATTTCACCCTTCTCACGGGAGTCCTTTTTCCGTTTGTCCGTGGGGTCTTCTGTTTTGTCCTGACCGCTTTCGCTCTCTGCCATGGCTCAGCGCGCCCGTGCCAGTTCGCGTAACAACTGCAAGGCCTCGGAGGCCAGCGGTTGATACTGATTGAGGATATCCGCCAGACCGACCCAGACGATGAACAGGCCCAGCACCAAAGTCAGCGGGAAACCGATGGAGAAAATGTTCAGCTGCGGCGCGGCGCGGGTCATCACGCCGAAGGCGATGTTGACCACCAGCAGCGCAGTGACCGCCGGCAGCACCAGCAACAACGCCGCCCCGAGAACCCAGCCTAGCTTGCCGGCCAGCTCCCAGTATTGCGCGGTCATCAAGCCGCCGCCGACCGGCAGCGTGGTGAAGCTTTCGGTGAGTACTTCGAAGACCACCAGATGGCCGTTCATCGACAGGAACAGCAAGGTCACCAGCATGGTGAAGAACTGGCCGATCACTGCCACCGAGACACCGTTGGCCGGGTCGACCATCGAGGCGAAACCCATGCCCATCTGGATCGCGACAATCTGCCCGGCCACGGCAAACGCCTGAAAAAACAGTTGCAGGGAAAACCCCAGCACCGCACCGACCAGAATCTGCTCGGCAATCAGCAACCAGCCGCTGAGAGCAAGCGGACTGACGTCCGGCATCGGCGGCAGCCCCGGGGCAATGCACACGGTGATGGCCACGGCGAAATACAGGCGTATCCGCCGCGACACCAGCGTGGTGCCGAACACCGGCATGACCATCAGCATCGAGGCAACGCGAAACAGTGGCAACATGAACGATGCCACCCAGGTACTGATCTGGGTGTCGGTCAACTGAAGCAGCGATTGCATGGCTTAGCCGATGACCATCGGAATGTTTTTGTACAGCTGAATGATGTATTCCATGAACGTCTGCACGATCCACGGACCGGCGACGATCAGGGTCACCAGCATCACCAGCAGACGCGGCAGGAAGCTCAGGGTCTGTTCGTTGATCTGCGTCGCCGCCTGGAACATCGCCACCAGCAAACCGACCAACAGGCTCGGCACTACCAGAATCGCGACCATCAGAGTGGTCAGCCACAGCGCTTCACGAAAGATATCGACCGCAACTTCCGGCGTCATGGCGAGACACCTCCGAAACTGCTGGCCAGGGTGCCGATGATCAGCGCCCAGCCATCCACCAGTACGAACAGCATGATCTTGAACGGCAGCGAAATGATCAGCGGCGAGAGCATCATCATACCCATCGCCATCAGCACACTGGCCACGACCAGGTCGATGATCAGGAACGGGATGAAGATCATGAAGCCGATCTGGAAGGCGGTTTTAAGCTCGGAGGTGACAAACGCCGGCACCAGAATGGTCAGCGGCGCCTGATCCGGGGTGGCAATGTCGGTGCGCTTGGATAGACGCATGAACAGCTCCAGATCGCTGGTGCGGGTCTGGGCGAGCATGAAGTCCTTGATCGGTACCTGGGCCTTTTCCACCGCTTGCTGGGCGGTGAGTTTTTCCGCCAGGTACGGCTGCAGCGCATCGTTGTTCACCCGGTCGAACACCGGGGCCATGATGAACATGGTGAGGAACAGGGCCATGCCAGTGAGGATCTGGTTCGACGGCGTCTGCTGCAGGCCGAGGGCCTGACGCAGGATCGAGAAGACGATGATGATTCGGGTGAAACTGGTCATCAGAATCACGGCCGCCGGAATGAAGCTCAGGGCGGTCATGATCAGCAGGATCTGCAGGCTGACCGAATACTCCTGCGCGCCGTCGGCGTTGGTGCCCAGCGTGATCGCCGGAATCGACAACGGATCGGCGGCGAACGCCAGCGGCGCGGCCAGCATCAGGGCCAGCGTCAAGACGATGCGTAGCGCACCCATTACTTCTTATCCTTCTGATCCTTGCCGAGAATCTTCAGCAGATGCTGGGCAAATTCCGGGGTCGCTTTTTCGCTGCTGCTCGGCACTTGCACCGGCTCCTTGAGCACGTGCAGCGCGGTGATGGTGCCAGGGCTCAAGCCGAGCAGAATCTGCTCGTTGCCGACCTGCACCAGCATCAAGCGGTCACGCGGACCGAGCGCACGGGAGCCGATCAGCTCGATCACCTGGCCCTTGCCTGCTGGCCCCGATTGCTGCACCCGGCGCAGCAGCCAGGCGAGGAAGAAGATCAACCCCAGCACCAGCAACAGGCCGAACACCAGTTGCGTCAGTTGCCCGGCCACGCCGCTGCTGACCATCGGCGCGGTGGCAGCAGGCACGGTCGTCGCCGTCGACGGCTCGGCGGCCAGCACGCTCAATGGCAGTGCCAGAAAAGCCCAGAGAAACCGTTTCACTCAGCGCAGCTTCTTGATGCGTTCGCTTGGGCTGATCACGTCGGTCAGGCGGATGCCGAACTTCTCGTTGACCACCACCACTTCGCCGTGCGCGATCAGGGTGCCGTTGACCAGCACGTCCAGCGGCTCGCCGGCCAGACGATCGAGCTCGATCACCGAACCCTGGTTCAGTTGCAGCAGGTTGCGAATGTTGATGTCGGTGCTGCCCACTTCCATCGAGATCGACACCGGGATGTCGAGAATCACGTCCAGGTTCGGACCGTCCAGGGTCACCGGATCGTTGTTCTTCGGCACGCTGCCGAACTCTTCCATCGGCAGACGGTTGGAGCTTGCAGCGCCAGCGTCGGCGGCCAGCAGCGCGTCGATGTCAGCCTGGCTGCCATCACCGGTCTCTTCCAGGGCCGCAGCCCATTCGTCGGCCAGTGCCTGATCGTCCTGGGCGTTCATTTCGTCGTTCATCATGTGTCCTCGGCGGGCAACAATTCAGTTAAATGCGTGGGGGTGAGAGCGGCGCTTCAGCGACGCTCGATCGGCTCGATCACCTGCAACGCGAGGTTGCCTTTGTGCGAGCCCATCTTGACCTTGAAGGCCGGTACGCCGTTGGCGCGCATGATCATGTCTTCCGGCATCTCCACCGGGATCACATCCCCCGGCTGCATGTGCAGGATGTCGCGCAGCTTCAACTGGCGGCGAGCTACGGTGGCGCCGATCGGCACGTCGACATCGAGCACGTCCTGACGCAGGGCATTGACCCAGCGCTCGTCCTGATCGTCGAGGTCCGACTGGAAACCGGCGTCGAGCATTTCGCGTACCGGCTCGATCATCGAGTACGGCATGGTCACGTGCAGGTCACCACCACCGCCATCGAGTTCGATGTGGAAGGTGGAGACCACGATCGCTTCGCTCGGGCCGACGATGTTGGCCATGGCCGGGTTCACTTCCGAGTTGATGTACTCGAAATTGACTTCCATGATCGCCTGCCACGCTTCCTTCAGATCGACGAAGGCCTGCTCCAGCACCATGCGCACCACACGCAGTTCGGTCGGGGTGAATTCACGCCCTTCGATCTTGGCGTGACGGCCGTCGCCGCCGAAGAAGTTGTCCACCAGTTTGAACACCAGTTTGGCGTCAAGGATGAACAGCGCGGTGCCGCGCAGCGGTTTGATCTTGACCAGGTTGAGGCTGGTCGGCACGTACAGCGAGTGCACGTATTCGCCGAACTTCATCACCTGGACGCCACCGACGGCAACGTCCGCCGAGCGGCGCAGCATGTTGAACATGCTGATGCGGGTGTAACGGGCAAAACGCTCGTTGATCATTTCCAGAGTCGGCATGCGTCCACGGACGATGCGATCCTGGCTGGTCAGGTCGTAGCTTTTGACACTGCCGGGTTCGGCAGCGTTATCGGTCTGTACCAGACCATCGTCGACGCCATGCAACAGCGCGTCGATTTCATCCTGGGACAGCAGATCCTGCACGGCCATGTCGTGTTCCTACTGCAGTACGAAATTAGTGAAAAGCAACTGTTCGATCACCACTTTGCCCAGCTCTTTCTGCGCCACTTCCTGGACGCTGGCGGTGGCCTTCTGGCGCAACATCTCCTGGCCGACCGGAGTCGCCAAGGTGGCGAAATCCTGACCGGAGAAGAGCATCACCAGGTTGTTGCGGATCACCGGCATGTGCACTTTGAGCGCCTCCAGATCGGCCTGGTTACGCGCCAGCATGGTGATGCTCACCTGCATGTAGCGCTGACGGCCGTTCTGGTTGTAGTTGGCGACAAACGCCGGCGCCATCGGCTCGAAGATCGCCGGTTGCTTGCCGACCGGCGCAGCCTCGGCCGCTGCGGCAGGCTTGCTCTGAGCGCTGTGCATGAAGTACCAGGTCGCGCCCACGGACACACCGATCGCCAGCAGCAGAGCCACCACGATCAGGATGATCATCTTGAGTTTGCCTTTGGTCGCGGGGTCTTTTACAGCTGCTGCTTCGCTCTTCGCCATGCCAATAATCCGTCACTAATCGGGTTTTCACAGTCGCACGGCAAGGCAAGAGCAAGTGTTATGCCAGAAGTGTCGGAGGAAGGGGCCTGCAAGAAATAGCCAAGAGCCAAAAGCAAAAGATCGCAGCCTTCGGCAGCTCCTACATTGGGAGGTGTACACCCTGTAGGAGCTGCCGAAGGCTGCGATCTTTTAGTGTTGCCGCAATCGTCAGGCGTAATAGTCGACCGCGCTGCTGCCAATCACGCTGGTGGTTTGCGCAGCGGCTTCAGCCACTGCCGCTGGCGCCAATTCTTCTTCCGCCGAATCAAGGCGTCCACCCGCGGCGCTGGTGCGACCACTCTGGCCCTGCTGCGCCTGTTCCTGACCTTGCTGTCCCTGCCAGCCACGGCTCTGGTCGGAGACATTGACATCGACCTGGCCCATGCCCTGCTGGGTGAACATGTCACGCAAGCGATGCATCTGGCCGTCCAGCGCTTCGCGCACGCTTGGGTGCGCGCTCATGAAGGTCACCTGGGTCTGCTGGTCCGGCACCATGTTTACCCGGATATCCAGACGCCCCAGTTCCGCCGGCTGCAATTGAATATCCGCCGCCTTCAGGTTGGCGCTGGACAGGTACATGACGCGGTTGACGATTTCCTCGGTCCAGCCGCTCTGGTGCATGGCGATCGGTTGATTCACCGGCACCGCGTTCGCAGTTTTCGGAGTGGCCGCCTGAGTCAGTGCCGCCAGACGGTTGGCGAAATCATCGACGCGCGTGTCGCTGGTAGCAGCTTTCAAATCTTTCAGGCCATCGTCAATCAGGCCGCTGAAGGCTTTTTCGCCATTCTGACTGGTGCTGTCCTTGTCGGCCTGCACGTCGAGCATGCTGGCCATGCCGGCGGCGAAGTTCTGCGCGGCAGTCAATTCACCGTCGGCCTGAGCCTGGGCCGGTGTAGCTTTCGGTTGGGCCTGGCTGCTGGCAGAAATGTGCCCGCCCTGCTCCATCGCCATGCGCAGCGCCGGCAACGAATCAAGTGGATCGGCCGCCGGGTCGAAAGCGCTGTCGGTCGATGCCGCCGGATCTTTGACCACGGCTGGCGCGACGGTTGCGGCCACGACCGGTGTTTCGGCCTTGACAGGCTCCGGTGCTGCAGCGACTGGTGCTGCCACCACTGGCGCGGTCACCAGCGGTTGCACGGTTTGCGCCAGTGCCGGATCCAGTGCCGGATCCACCGGGGGGGTGTCCGCCACTGGGGTCTGCAGGCTGTCTGCGGCAGCATCGGCAGCGGCCTTGTCGGCGGCAGCCTGATCATCGGAGGTCGTCGAAGCGGTCTTGTCGGCAGGCAAGGCATTGCCGCTATCGGCAACGGTCGGTTGCGTGGCGGCAGACTTATCCTTGGCGAGATCTTTCTTGTCGCTGTTGTCGGCCACCTTGTCGCGCGCCGGTTTCAACGAATTGTCAGCGCTCGCAAGGGGCTTCTTCGGTCCTTGATCGGCGAACACCTGAGCGAAGCTTGAGGCCTTGTCCCCGGTGTCTGCGGCCATGACCGGCGTTTTCGCGGCAGCAGCTTGCGCCTTGGCCTGGGCGCCAGATTGAAGAAGAACATTGGGGGTCGCAGGCATGACACGGTCTCCGCTGCACTGGGATCGTAGGTACAGTTGACGGGGATTATTGCAAGTGTCGGGCCAGTTTTGTCCGGCGTTTGCGAAAAGCGCCGGATGGCAGGATTCAATGGGTCAGGGCGTGCTGGCGTTCGTCTTCGTAGACAGGACGGACTTCCGCGAATTCGCCACTGATGTCGGCCACCAGTTTGACGATTTCCGCAGGGCTTTTGCCTTTGGCATCCGCCTCCAGCTCCTGACAGAGCGTCGCCAACCGGACAGCTCCCATGTTGCTGGCGCTGCCCTTGAAACTATGGGCGACCTCCGCCAACACCTTGGCGTCGGCGGTCTTTTGCAATTGATGCAAGCGACTTTCAGAATCGGTCAGGAAGGTATCCAGCAAATCCGGATAGCTGTCTTCCATCACTTCGCGCAACGCATCGAGTACTTCGCGATCCACATGTTGGTCAGTCACTTGTTCACTCCTTGATCAAGAATCGGCGAATTATGCCTTAACCTCCCAGAAAAACTCTACGCAGGCACTGCGACCTTCGTCCGACCAACTGGCGTTATGCCCCAATTGCCGGATCAAACTGACGCCGCGCCCCGACAGACGGACACCGTCCAGCGGCCGCTCCATCACCCGCGCCACGTCAAAACCCTTGCCGCTGTCCTCGACGCGGATGAGCAGGCAGCCACCGGCACCTTGCGGCTTGACCTGTAGATGCACGCGCACGTAACCGTCCTGCAAGGTTTCGAGGCGCGCATTGCGCTGTTCATAGTAGCGGGCGAATCCAGCCGCATCGCGCTTGAGGCTGGAATCGAGCCCCAGCACGCCATGTTCCAGCGCATTGGAGTACAACTCGGCGAGCACGCTGTAGATCGCCCCGCCCTGGGTGCGCAAACCATGCACTTCCTGCAACAACTGCAGCAGATACGGCAATGGATTGAAGCGCCTGAGCGTAGCCCCGCGAAACTCGAAGCTCACCGACCAGTCCAGCGGGCTCGACTGGCCGCTGTCGGAATACACCGGCGCCGACGGCACGACGTGCGCCGCCTCAAGCAGGCTGATCTCGACCATGCTCACATCGTCGCGGGGCTCGCCGCGAAATGCGTGCAAGGCCTGCTCGATCTCGGCGAACAGGTTGTCCGGCTCGCGATTGGCGGCGAACAGTTGCTGCAAACGCTCGACACCAAACAACCGGTCCTCGGCGTCAGTGGTATCGATCACGCCATCTGACAGCAGGAACACTCGATCCCCGACCGCCATGGCCTGCACTTCGGTGCGATCGTCAAACGCCTGCGGACTGAGCACACCCAACGGCAAGTGGCGCGCCGCCAGCGGCAGCCGTTCGCCCGTGGCGATGCGGTGCAGATAGCCGTCGGGCATGCCGCCGTTCCACACTTCCACAGTGCGACGCTGAAAGCTCAGGCAAAGCATGGTCGCGCAGCAGAACATGTCCACCGGCAGGATGCGCTTGAGCTTGGCGTTCATCTCGCGCAGGGTTTCAGCCAGGCCATAGCCCTTGGAGGTCATGCCATAGAACACTTCTGCCAGAGGCATGGCTCCCACCGCCGCCGGCAGACCGTGACCGGTGAAATCACCGAGCAGCACATGCATGTCGCCGGCCGGGGTGTAGGCCGCCAGCAGCAGGTCGCCGTTGAACAACGCATAGGGTGATTGCAGATAACGAATATTCGGCGCACTCAGGCAACCGGAATGCGCAACCTTGTCGAACACCGCTTTGGCCACGCGCTGTTCGTTGAGCAGGTAATCGTGATGTCTGGCGATCAGGTCGCGCTGCTGCAGGACCGTGGCCTGCAAACGGCGCAAGCGATCCATCGCCTTGATTTTGGCGGCGAGAATCACCTGATTGTAGGGCTTCGCCAGAAAGTCGTCGCCACCTGCCTCCAGACAACGAGCCAGCGCTTCGCTCTCGGTCAGCGAAGTCAGAAAGATGATCGGCACCAGGGTTTCCCCCGCCAGCGCCTTGATCTGCCGCGCCGCTTCGAAGCCGTCCATCACCGGCATCATCGCGTCCATCAGCACCAGATGCGGTGGCTGACGCCGAAACACCTCCAGCGCTTCGGCGCCATTGGCGGCGGTCAGCACTTCATGGCCCTGACGGCGGACGATGGTCGACAACAGCAGCCGGTCGGCGGCGCTGTCTTCGGCGATCAGGATCGTCAGCGGCTCTTGCGCCTGCATGGCCGTCAACTGATGTCGAAGAGTTTGTCGAAATTGGAGATGGCGAGAATCTTGCGCACGTCGGAGTTGCTGTTGATCACCCGCACGTCCGAGTCGTCGCCGCCGGCATGATCGCGCAGCAGGAGCAGCATGCCCAGCGCTGAGCTGTCGAGGTAGGTGGCATCTTTCAGATCAACCACGATGGAGTCGGGTTTTCTGTTAAGCCGCTCATAGGACTCGCGAAATTCCTGATGGCGCCCAAAATCGAACCGGCCCCTGACCGAAATCGTCAGTTTTTGACCATCCGGAGAGACTTCTGTAACGACTGACATTGACTGGCTTCCTTGTCATTGACGAACGTGTACAAGGTTTAGCACCTGGACAGGGTTGGGGCAAGGTGCAGAGCAAAGTCAAAAGATCGCAGCGTGCCGCAGCTCCTACAGGATCGGTGTAGGAGCTGCCGAAGGCTGCGATCTTTTGACATTATTCAAGAGGATCGTGACGCGGCAAGCGCTGCGACAACTCGTCCAGCAGCTTCTGCTCACGCTTGTCTTCGAGGCGTTGCGCCTCTTCGCGGTAGCGCTGCACCAGTTTGCGCAAGCCTTCGACCTTGGCAAACGCCTCCTGCCAGGCGTCTCGCGCCTTGATCAGGTTGTTCTGGTGCCAGACCAGACTCTGGCGCTGCTGGTCGATCGCGGTGTCCAGTTGCGCCAGAAAGCCGTGATACCCCAGCAGCCATTGCCCGGAAACTCCGTCGCTGCCGCGCACGATCCACTGTTCCTGATAATCCAGACGAAAGGCGTCGAGGTCGGCGAGTTTGCTTTCAGCGACTTTGACCTGGCCCTGAAAATAACCCAGGCGTTGCACGGCGGTTTTCTCGGCCTGTTCGGCCATTTCCACCACGGGTGCCAGACGCGCAGCTCGGCTCACGGCCATGGCCGGTTACCCGCCCGCCGCAGGCGCGAACAGGGTTTCGAGGTAAGCCTGGCTCTCGCCCATGTTGATCTTGTCGTTGAGGCCCTGCCGCTGGTAGCGAGTCAGCTGCGGTTGCAGCGAGATTGCCAGATCGGTTTCGCGGTCGCCGCCAGCGACGTAAGCGCCGACGCTGATCAGATCGCGGCTCTGCTGATAGCGCGACCACAACTGCTTGAAATACTGCGCGCGCTGCATGTGCTCCGCCGAAACCACGGCCGGCATCACCCGGCTGATCGACGCTTCGATGTCGATGGCCGGGTAGTGCCCCTCCTCGGCCAGACGCCGGGACAACACAATGTGGCCGTCGAGCACGCCCCGCGCCGAGTCGGCAATCGGGTCCTGCTGGTCATCGCCTTCGGACAATACGGTGTAGAACGCGGTGATCGAACCCCCGCCCTTCTCCGCATTACCGGCGCGCTCCACCAGTTTCGGCAGTTTGGCGAACACCGAGGGCGGATAGCCCTTGGTCGCTGGCGGCTCGCCAATGGCCAGAGCGATTTCCCGCTGGGCCTGGGCGAAACGGGTCAGCGAATCCATCAGCAACAGGACGTTCTTGCCCTTGTCGCGGAAATACTCGGCGATGCGCGTGCAGTACATCGCCGCGCGCAGACGCATCAGCGGCGCATCGTCCGCCGGCGAGGCGACGACCACCGAACGCTTGAGGCCTTCTTCACCGAGGATGTGCTCAATGAACTCTTTAACTTCTCGACCCCGCTCACCGATCAGACCGACGACGATAATGTCGGCCTCGGTGAAACGGGTCATCATGCCCAGCAGCACCGATTTACCGACACCGGTACCGGCGAACAGGCCCAGACGCTGACCACGCCCGACCGTCAGCAAACCGTTGATGCAACGGATGCCGACATCCAGCGGTTCGTGAATCGGGTCGCGGTTGAGCGGGTTGATTGTCGGGCCGTCCATCGGCACCCAGTCTTCAGCCTTCATTCCGCCCTTGCCGTCCAGCGCACGTCCGGCGCCATCGAGGACGCGACCGAGCATGCTCATGCCCATCGGCAGGCGCCCGGTTTCGGCCAGCGGCACCACACGGGCGCCCGGGGCAATGCCGGCGACGCTGCCGACCGGCATCAGAAAGACTTTGCTGCCCGAGAAGCCCATGACTTCCGCTTCCACCTGGGACGGGTGATAGCTGTCGTCATTGATCACCAGGCAGCGCGTGCCCATGGCGGCGCGCAGGCCTTCGGCTTCAAGGGTGAGGCCGACCATGCGCAGCAGGCGGCCTTCGAGAATCGGCGCGCCGGCGATTTCAGTGGCGTCGGCATAGGTGCTGAGGCGCTTGGCGAAACTGGTGCGTTCAAGGCGCATCGGGGGTGTCCGCGAGCGGCTCTTCAGGCGCAGCCGCCAGTTGGCTTTCTTCAGGAATGTCCAGGCTCAGGTCCGGCGCGGCCGGGTGCAGAGCCTGTTCGTGCAATTGGTCGAACAGTTTAGCCATGACCTGAGTCACGCGGGTCTCGATGCTGGCGTCGATGCGGCTGTGCTCGGTTTCAACCCGGCAACCGCCCGGCAGCAGCGAGTCGTCTTCGACGATGCGCCAGGATTCCTCGTGACGCTCGCGCAAGGCCTTGGCCTGCTCGAAGTCCTGCGGATTGACGTACAGACGCACGTTTTCCACGCCCAACGGCAGCAGCTTGAGCGCGTCGCGCATGACGTGTTCGATCTGGCTGGAATCAATGGCCAGCTCGCGCTTGATCACCTGTCTGGTGATGTGTTGCACGAGGTCGACCAGCGACTTTTCGATCTGAGTGTCTTGCTCGGCAATTGGCTCGAACAGGTGGGTCATCAGTTGCTCGAGGCTGGCCAGTTTCGCCGCCAGCGCCACTTCGGCTTCCTGACGCACCTTCAGCGTGGCGCTGTGAAAACCCTCTTTCTCGCCGATGCCAAAGCCCTCGTTGTAAGCCTCCTGACGGATGCTTTCGAGCTCTTCCAGGGTCAGTGGCTGGACTTCTTCCAGCGGCACTTCTTCCATTTCCGGCGGCTCGGGCTCCGGTTCCGGCTCGGGTTCCGGTTTTGGCGGATCGAAGCTGGGCAGCGCCCAGGATTCGAAACCACGGACATCGCGGGCGCGGATCAGATCCGTCACTGACTCGTCATGCTTGTCCATGGGCTTAGATCATTTCCTCGCCGCCCTTGCCACCGAGCACGATTTCGCCGGCCTCGGCCATGCGACGGGCGATGGTGAGGATTTCTTTCTGCGCGGTTTCCACGTCGCTGACGCGCACCGGGCCTTTGGCCTCGAGGTCGTCGCGCAACAGTTCGGCCGCTCGCTTGGACATGTTCTTGAAGATCTTCTCTTTGACGCCTTCGTCCGAACCCTTGAGGGCCAGTACCAGCACGTCGGAGGACACTTCGCGCAACAGCGCCTGAATGCCACGGTCGTCGACATCGGCCAGGTTGTTGAACACGAACATGAGGTCTTCGATCTGACCGGACAGGTCTTCGTCGACTTCGCGGATCGAGTCCATGAGCTGGCCTTCGATCGAGCTGTCGAGGAAGTTCATGATGTCCGCCGCACGCTTGATGCCACCCAGGGTGGTGCGCGAGGCATTCGAGTTGCCGGAGAACTGCTTCTCGAGAATCTGGTTCAGCTCTTTCAGGGCTGCCGGTTGCACGGTGTTCAACGACGAGACACGCAGGATGATGTCCAGACGCACCTTGTGGTCGAAGTTGCCCAGTACTTCACCGGCCTGATCCGGGTCGAGGTACGCCACCACGATGGCCTGGATCTGCGGGTGTTCATATCGGATCACGTCGGCAACCGCGCGCGGTTCCATCCATTTCAGGCTGTCGAGGCCGCTGGTGTTGCCCCCGAGCAGGATGCGGTCGATCAGGCCGTTGGCCTTGTCTTCGCCCAGCGCCTGGGTGAGCATTTTGCGCACGTAGTCGTCGGAGCCGACGCCGAGGCTGGTCTGGTCGCCGACGATGTCGACGAACTCGCTCATGACCTGCTCGACCTGCTCGCGATGGACGTTGCCCATCTGGGCCATGGCCACACCGACCCGCTGAACCTCTTTCGGGCCCATATGGCGCAGCACTTGCGCGGCATCGGTCGAACCCAGGGACAGCAGCAGAATCGCGGCTTTGTCGACCTTGTTCAGTTTGACGGTTGCGGCTCGGTTATCACTCATCTGCGTTAATCCACTCTTTCACGACCTGAGCCACGCGACCCGGATCCTCGGCCACCAAGCTCTTGATTGCATTCAGTTGTGCGTCGTAACCCTCACTCGGGCTCGGCAACAGAATGCTCTGCGGACCACCGAGGCTCACGCGGTCGTTGGCCAGGTCGCCGTCCAGGCCGCCCATGCCACCGAGTTCCACGTCGCTGCCCAGACCGGCCAGCTCCTTGCCCTTGCCGCCGCCGGTGATGTTGTTCAACACCGGACGCAGCACACCAAACACCAGCACCAGGATGAACAACACACCCAGCACTTGTTTGACGATGTCCCAGAACCATGGCTGGGAGTAGAACGGAATATCGGCGACCACTTCACCGCGCTCGGCGGAGAACGGCATGTTGATCACGCTGACGCTGTCGCCACGGCTGGCATCGAATCCGACCGCGTCCTGCACCAGGCGGGTGAAGCGCGCCAATTCGTCGGCGCTCCACGGCGCGCGGGTGGTTTCACCGTTGGCCGCGTTGACCTTGACCTGATCGTCGACCACCACCGACACCGACAGACGATTCAGGCGACCCTGCTGCTGTTTGGTGTGGCTGATGGAACGGTCGAGCTCGAAGTTCTTGGTGGATTGTTGACGCTTGTCCGCCGGGTACGGCGCGAGCATCGGCTGGCCGGTGGCCGGGTCCATGATCTGCTGACCGTTGGCATCGACCAGTGGCTGACCTGGCTGAATCATGCCGGTAGAGCCCTGCGCGCCACCGGTGGTTTGCGGGGCCGAAGCCGGCGCCGGCGGCTGGTTGCTCAGGGCACCCGGCACACCTTGCGGGCCATTGCTGGCGGTGCGTTGTTCGTTGACCGACTGCTCGCTGCGCAACGCCGGCTGGTCCGGGTTGAACTGCTCGGCGGTCGATTCGACGGCACTGAAATCGATGTCGGCCGAGACTTCAGCCTTGTAGCGATCGTTGCCCAGTACCGGCTGCAGAATGTTGTGCACGCGCTGAGTGAGCATGCTTTCCATGCGGCGGCTGTAATCGAACTGCTTGCCGGCCATGGTCATTTCGGAGTTTTCCGCCTGATCGGAGAGCAGGTTGCCCTTCTGATCGACGACGGTGATCTGCGATTTGCTCAGCTCAGGCACGGAGGTCGCCACCAGGTTGATGATCGCCACCACCTGACCCGGCTCCAGCGAACGCCCGGAGTACAGCTCGACCAGTACCGAAGCGCTTGGCTTGCGTTCATCACGCACGAACACCGAGCTCTTCGGAATCGCCAGGTGCACGCGAGCGCCCTTGACGTTGTTCAGGCTGGAGATGGTGCGCGCCAGTTCGCCTTCGAGGCCGCGACGGTAACGGGTCGCTTCCATGAACTGGCTGGTGCCCAGACCCTGTTCCTTGTCGAGGATTTCGAAACCGATGTTGCCGTCGCTGGGAGTGACACCAGCGGCCGCGAGTTTCATCCGCGCACGGGACAGGTCGTCAGCCTTGACCAGCAAGGCGCCGGAGTTCGGCTCGACGGTGTAAGGGATGTCGGCGGAGGCCAGGGTGTCCATGACCTGCTTGGCGTCCATGCCGGCAAGGCTGCCGTACAACGGACGGTAATCCGGCTGCTGCGACCACAGCACCACGGCAAAGCCAATCGCCACGCTCGCTGCCAGGCCGACCAACAGGCCCACCTGACGCAGCATGGTCATCTCGGAGAGGTTTTCCAGGAAGGACAGGCCGAACAGCGGCGGTTTGCCGTCTATCGGGGTGGCCTTGGCCGGAACGTTATCGGCGACTGCTTCTGCCATGACTCAATCTCGTCCTTAAACCGGCATCTGCATGATGTCTTGATAAGCCTGAACCAGTTTGTTGCGCACCTGGGTCAGAGCCTGGAACGACACGCTGGCTTTCTGCGAGGCGATCATCACGTCCGTCAGATCGACGCCGCTCTTGCCGATTTCAAATGCGTTGGCCAACTGAGTCGACGCCTGCTGGGTATCGCTGACTTTGTTGATGGCCTGACCGAGCATGTCGGAAAAGCTGCTGCCTGCCAGTTCAGGGACGGCGGCAGTCGATTTCGGCGTGGCCATGGCGTCCATTTTCATGGCCTTCATGTCCATCATCAACCGATTGAATTCAATACCTTGGCTCATGGTCTACTCTCTTGGGCGGCCCGCAATTTTTTGACACTCACTCGGCGGGTACACAGGTGTTAGCAACAAGGGTGCCAGCTCGGCTGATCTTGTTTCATAAAAGCGGCTAGAGGCTGTGGCTCAACTACAAACACTGCAAAAAACTGTGGGAGCGAGCCTGCTCGCGAAGGCGCAGTGTCAGGTAGCGAACAGATAGCCTTCGACGTCCATCCCGGCATCACGCATCTGCGCCAGCTTGTAGCGCAGGGTTCGCGGGCTGATACCGAGCTTTTCCGCAGCCTCCTTGCGCCGGCCACGCTCGGTGCGCAGGGTGTCGATGATCATCTGGAACTCCCGACGGCGCAGGTCATCGCCCAGCGCACCGGCGGACTCGGTCTCGACTTCAATCTCGCGCACCTGCGGTTGCGGCGGCGCGACAGCCGGCGCTGCGCTAAAAGTCACTGCGCCGGTCAGACAGAAATCCTGTGGCTGGATCAAACCGCCCTGCTGCAGAATCAGCGCCCGTTGAATCGCGTTATCCAGCTCACGCACGTTGCCCGGCCACGGGTAGTGGGTCAGGCAAGCCTGAGCTTGCGGCGAAAGTTTCGCCGCCGCATGCTTCATTTTATTGACGTGCTTGTTCAGTAACCGCTCGGCCAGCGGCAAGATATCGGCAGTGCGCTCGCGAAGTGGACGCCAGGCCAGGGGGAAAACCGACAGACGGTAAAAAAGGTCTTCACGGAAACGCCCCGCCGCCACTTCGCCGGCCAGATCACGGTTGGTAGTGGCGACCACGCGAATGTCCAGGGTGATCGGCTTGCGCGCACCGACGCGCTCGACTTCACGCTCTTGCAGCACCCGCAGCAACTTGGCTTGCAGGCCCAGGGGCATTTCGGAAATTTCGTCGAGCAGAATGGTGCCGCCATCGGCCTGCTCGAACTTGCCGGCCTGCGCTGCGATGGCGCCGGTGAACGAGCCTTTCTCGTGACCGAACAGCGTGGCTTCAAGCATGTTGTCAGGAATCGCCGCGCAGTTGATCGCGATGAACGGCTGGCTCGCACGGTGAGATTGCTGGTGGATGTAACGCGCCAGTACTTCCTTGCCGGTACCGGACTCGCCGGAGATCAACACTGTGGAATCGCTGCGTGCCACCCGCGCCGCCAGTTCGAGCAACTGCGCACTGGCCGGCTCGACCGCCACCGGGCCTTCGCAATCTGTAATGCTGATGCTGCCCAAGGCATGGCGCGACACCAGGTCCAGCAGAGCCTTGGGCTCGAACGGCTTGACCAGATAATCCGCCGCGCCCTGACGCATCGCATCGACCGCACGCTCGACCGCGCCGTGCGCAGTCATCAGCAGCACCGGCAATTGCGGCTGCCGGGCACGCAGCAAACCGAGCAGTTGATGGCCATCCATGCCGGGCATGTTGACGTCGCTGACCACCAGACTGAACGCTTCGCGCTCGACCGCCTGCAACGCCTCTTCGGCGCTGCCGACCGCGTGGTAGTCGTGGCCTGCCAGCAACAGCGTGTCGGCCAGCGCTTCGCGCAACGAGCGGTCATCCTCGACCAGCAAAACCTTGATGCCCATGACGTTTACTCAGCTCCCTGTACAGCGGAAAACAGCGGCAGGATCACCTGCGCGCACGTGCCGCGCCCGACTCGTGAGCGCAGCTGCAATTCTCCCTGATGTGCCCGCGCCACAGCCTTGACCACCGTCAGGCCAAGCCCGGTGCCGGTCACTTTGGTGGTGAAAAATGGCTCGCCGAGACGCTCGAGCACCAACGGCTCGATGCCGCTGCCACTGTCGCTGACGCACAGGCGCAGGCTGTTGTCGCGGGTGTAGCAATGCACCTTCAGGCGCACGTTGCCATCGCTGGCCTGAATCGCGTTTTCGATCAGATTGAGAATCGCCCCGACCAGGGTGTCGCGGTTGCACAGCAATTCGCCGACATGACTGTCGCACTGCCAGCGAATGGGCAAATCCTGCACATGAGTCAGCGCCGCCGCCTGCAGCGATTGCATCAAGGCATTGGGGGTGATGCGATCGGTCAGCGGCAACTCGCCCCGGGCGAACACCAGCATGTCGCGCACCTGATGCTCCAGCTCGTGCAAACGCTCTTTGAGGCGGCCAGCGAAACGCTGCTGGGTGGCGACCGGCAATTCCTGCTCAGTCAAATGACTGGCGTAGAGCAACGCGGCGGACAACGGCGTGCGGATCTGATGGGCCAGCGAGGCGACCATGCGCCCCAACGATGACAGACGCTCGTGGCGCGCCAGTTGATCTTGAAGGTGGCGGGTTTCTGTCAGGTCATTGAGCAACACCAGTTGCCCCGGCTCGGCATCCAGCGAGCGTGTGGCAATCGACAGGCGTCGACCGTTTTTCAGGGAGATTTCATGACCGTCGTCTTCACGCGGGGCGAAGCAACGGGCGATGACGTGGCGCCACAACTCGCCATCCAGCGGCAGCCCCAACAGATCGATTGCCGCCGGGTTGGCTTCGCGAACCATGCCGTGGCCGTCGATCACGATGACGCCACCGGGCAACAGATCAAGGAGGTTTTGCAGACGGTTGGCCAAACGTTCTTTTTCGGCCAGCTCCTGCATGCGCTGGGCACTGACCACCGCCAGCTCGCCCTTGAGTTCGGTAACCCGGGCCTCAAGCATGCTGTAGGAGTCGGTCAACTGACTGGACATCTGATTGAACAGCGCGAACGCCTGCTCAAGACCCTGACGGCTCGCCTGCTCTACTGACGGCGGTAGCCCCTCGACATTGGAGGCAGAAGACATCTGGGCGTGGGGCATTGTGTTCTCTCGCTTGGCTGACCGTCAGTTAAACGGAACGTTGCGAGGGCTGTAGCAATACCCGTGCCTAAAAAAAACTGCTTATAAATGAAGGCGTTGAAAAACAGGCGTCAATCATCCGCCTGTTCATCACCTTCGCGCCGGCTCATGCCGTACTTGCGCATCTTCTCCACCAGCGTGGTGCGACGAATGCGCAGGCGTTCGGCGGCACGCGCCACGATGCCATTGGCGTCGTCCAGCGCCTGCTGGATCAGGCCCTGTTCCAGACCACCGAGGTAGTCCTTGAGGTCCAGGCCTTCCGGCGGCAGCATCGCGTTGGCGGTGAAGTCCGGTGTATGACCGTTGATCGCCACGCGCTCTTCGAGATCGCTGCGCAGGCTGTCGACCATCTGCTCGTCTTCGTCGTCGACGTAGCGGAATTTCTTCGGCAACTCGACCACGCCGATCACCCCGTACGGATGCATGATCGCCATGCGCTCCACCAGGTTGGCCAATTCGCGGACGTTGCCCGGCCAGCCGTGGCGACACAGGGACATGATCGCCGCCGAGTTGAAACGGATCGAACCGCGCTTTTCGTGTTCCATGCGCGAAATCAGTTCGTTCATCAACAGCGGGATGTCTTCGACGCGCTCACGCAGCGGCGCCATCTCGATCGGGAACACATTCAGGCGATAGTAGAGGTCTTCGCGGAAGGTGCCGATCTCGATCATGCTTTCGAGATTCTTGTGGGTCGCGGCAATGATGCGCACGTCGACGCTCTGGGTCTTGTTGCTGCCCACGCGCTCGAAGGTGCGCTCCTGCAGCACGCGCAGCAGCTTGACCTGCATCGGCAAGGGCATGTCGCCGATTTCATCGAGGAACAGCGTACCGCCGTTGGCCAGCTCGAAACGCCCGGCACGGCTGGTGATCGCGCCGGTGAAGGCGCCCTTCTCGTGGCCGAACAGTTCGCTTTCCAGCAGCTCTGCCGGGATCGCTCCGCAGTTGACTGGCACAAATGGCGCGTCGCGACGCTTGGAGTGGTAATGCAGGTTGCGCGCAACCACTTCCTTGCCGGTGCCGGACTCGCCGAGGATCAGCACGCTGGCGTCGGTATCAGCCACTTGCTGCATCATCTGACGCACGTGCTGAATCGCCCGGCTGGTGCCCACAAGGCTGCGGAACAGGTTGGGCTCGCGATGACGGCCACGCTCGCGGGCCTGGTCGTACATCTCGCGATAGACCTGGGCACGATGCAGGGAGTCGAGCAGTTTGCTGTAGCTGGGAGGCATTTCCAGGGTCGAAAGCACCCGGCGGCGCTGGTCTTCCGGCAGGTCGACGGAAGAATTATCGCCCATCAGCAAAACCGGAAGGAACTCATCCCACGTCGAGAGTGTCTTTAACAAGCCCAAAAGTGCACCCGGAGCATTTACCGTCCCGATCAGTACACAGATGACTTCACGACTCGATGACAAAGAGCCGACAGCCTGCTGCCAGTCATGGCTGCCGCAGGGTAAATTTTCTTCGCCGAGAAAATTTAAAATCACCGCCAGGTCGCGGCGGCGGACGCTATCGTCATCGATCAGCAGAATTTTGGTTTCACGCCACATGCAATAGCAACTTCCCTAGTCAACTCAATGCCCGAAAAATGGGGCAAGCGAGACGCTTGCAGGACACCTTGTGCCTGTAGACGCCTGAAATCTGAAAACAGCCACTAGTTAAGTCAAAAAACCGTGCACAGTCAAATTTATGGCGCACATGTCTGGATTAACTGGGGGTTAATTAACCAAACAGATGGTAAACCTTTGCCGCCTTTTGCGCTTGGGTGATCTGCGACATCTCGTTGGCTATCGCCTGCCGCTCACCCATGGCCGCCTCCAGAAGCTCCTTGTAAACGTGGAGCAATTCCTCAAGGTTACTGCGCAGGGCCTCCTCATCCAGCGAGGCCTCGGCCATGACGTCTTCCATGCAGGAACGGCAAGCCAGATCCAGCTCGCCAATGGCTTCCCAGTTGCGTTCGGCCAGCGCACTGACCAGCGCTTCACGGGTGTCGGCGATTCGCTGCAATACAAGACTCATGGTGCTCTCCTTAAAACTGGGGGCCTGGCGGAGCGATGCCGTCCCAGCCTTCCTTGACGGTGCGCAGCAGGCCGGCAACTTCGTCAAGTATCTTCGGATCACTCTTGACGTTGGCCTCAGCGAGTCGCTTCATCATGTAGATGTAAAGCTGGTTGAGCTCACCTACCGAATCAGCACTGTTTTCCAGATCCAGGCCTTCACACAGCCCACCAATGATGCCAACGGCTTTACTGATGGCCGTGCACTTGGCGGGAATATCCTTGCGCTCGATAGCGCCCTTGGCCTGAGCGATGCGCTCCAGACCACCTTCCATCAACATTTGCACCAGACGGTGCGGGCTCGCCTCGGATGTCTGGGCGTGCGCGCCGACTTTCTGGTATTGCCGAAGGGCTAACATTGGATTCATGTTCTACCTCATTTGCCACATTGACTCGTATAACCAGTGTATCGCCAACGAGCCACAGAACTTTAGATCAAAAGACAAAAACCCGGCGCACGCCGATAAAGCGTAGCCGGGTTTTTGTCGTTCCTGCTTGTTACTTCGCGGACTGCTGAGCGTTCAGCGAGCTGAAGAACGACGTGATATTGCTCGCCGTGGCCTTCATCTGCCCGACCAACAGATCCATGGCGTTGTATTTCGCGGTCAGTGTCTTGGTCAGGTTAGCTACACGCAGATCCAGTGCCAATTGCTGATCGGTAAGATTGCGCGTGTTTTTGTTGAGGATGGCCATGCGCTGATCAAGCAGACCGCTGCCGGTGATATCACCCGCCGCAGGCTTGAGGTACGGATCCACGGCCTTGCTCATGCGTGCCAACAGACCGTTGGTGTCATCAGTGCCGGTGAACAACTGCTGAACCTGGCCAGTCATGCCTGGCTGGGCCATGGTTTTGTTGAAAGCAGCGGTATCAAACGTCAGGTTACCGGTGTTGCGATCGGTCATTACGCCCAGCTGGGACAGTACGGCCAACGGACCGCCAGCGCCCTTGGCCGTCAACTCGGCACGCACGTCGGCAATCAGCGCGCGCGGCATCGCGTCGCCAGTGAAGGCCGCTTGCACGGTCAGCTTGCCATCGGCGTCCGGCGTCGCCTTGGACAGCGTATCGATGGTGGTCTTCAACGTGTTGTAAGCATCGACAAACGACTGAATCGAGGTCTGCAAGCCTTTGGTGTTGGCATCTACGCTGACAACAGTCGGGGAGTTCGCGTTAGCGCTGACAGTCGTCAGATTCAGAGTCAGGCCACTGATTGCGCCGGAAACCGTATTGCTTTTGCTGCTGACCTGGAGGCCGTCGATGGTCAACTGGGCATTTTTTGCAACGCCGTTGACGGCGCCCGAATCACCTGCCGCCGGGGTGCTGCTCATCGCCTTGGTGCCATCGATTTCCAGACCGGCAATACCGCTGACGGTGAGGTCGGAACCTTCGCCGGTCTTGCTCGAACTGATCACCAGACGCGAAGCGCCATTAGCGTCGGTCACGATGTTGGCGGAAATGCCGTTGGCGCCCTGAGCCTTGTTGATGGCATCGCGGGTGGTCTGCAACGTGGCATCGGCCGGGATGTCGACATTGTAATCAATGCCATTCTGACTGATTTTCAGAGTACCACTCGGAATGGCACTGGAGGCGCCGCCGGCGAAAGAGGCACTGGCGACTTTCGAGCCCGTGGCCAGTTGAGTCACAACAACGTTGTAGCTTCCCGCTACCGCGGTGCTGTCGGCAGTGGCGTTCAGAACCGACGTATTGGCCGAAGTGGCGGTGAAGCCGGCAAACGCAGGGTTGGTTTTGCTGCTCAGATTGGTCATTGCCGTCTGGAACGCCGTCAGCGCGCTCTTCAACGAACCGATGCCGGAAATCTTCAGCGTATTGGCTTTGGTCGCAGTATCGATTTGCGTCTGCTTCGGCGACTTGTCGGCATTGACCAGCGCAGTAACGATCGCACCGATGTCCAGGCCGGAACCCAGGCCCGTACCCGGTAAAATTGGACTTGCCATGTGCATCTCCCTTCAATTTGCTGCCGTTCTTTTGACCCTTCCCGGCGTCATCAAGAAAGACAAACACTATTCATGCCAGCTCTCAGACCTTGGCGTCGAACAATACGTGGCTCGCGTTGGCGAGACTGTCTGCCAGTTTGAGGGCTTCTGCGGAAGGGATCTGTCGAACGACCTCACCCGTCTCGCTTGCGATCACCTTGACGATGACCTTCCCGGAATGCTCGTCGATAGAGAACTCCAGATTGCGCTTGATCGACTGAACAAACTTTTCGATCTCCTGCACCGCCAGTTTCAACTTGGCACCGTCCGTGTCCTGACTCTTGGCCGCGACCGGCGCTTGCACCTTGGCAACTTCAGGCGTCTCTGACGGTTTGTCAGCAACCGGTGTTACTGGCCTGGGAGCCGGATAAGACTGGTTAAGCTTCACGCTCATGTCCATGCTCATCACCTCCTAACGTAAAAAGGCGAGAGAGCACGACTAGCGCACTCCCCCGCCCGAACTCATTCCGAAATTACTGAAGCAGCTTCAGTACAGCGGAAGGCAGTTGGTTGGCTTGAGCCAGAACGGAGGTCGAAGCCTGCTGCAGAGTTTGCTGCTTGGTCAGGTTAGCAGTTTCTGCGGCGAAGTCGGTGTCTTGTACACGACCCTGTGCAGCAGTGGTGTTCTCAACGATGTTCTGCAGGTTGGCGATGGTGCTGGTCAGACGGTTTTGCGAAGCACCCAGGCTGGCACGGGTATCACCGATCGCAGCGATAGCAGCGTCGATTGCAGTGATAGCGCTGTCGATGTTGGAGCCAGCGGTAGCAGCGTCAGTACCGGTCAGAGCCAGAGTACCTTTGTCCACGGACAGGCTGACGGCGTCGAACTTGGAGCTCAGTACCAGGTCGATGTGGTTGGCAGTACCGGTGTTTGCGCCAACTTGCAGAGTCACAGTACCAGCCGAACCGTCCAGCAGGTTTTTGCCGTTCAGGTTGGTAGAAGCTGCGATACGGGTGATTTCGTCCGACATGTCGGCGAATTCTTTGTTGGTCGCTGCTTGGTCAGCAGTGCCGTTGGTGCCGGTACGTGCTTTAACAGCCAGTTCACGCATACGCTGCAGAATGTCGGTAGTCGCTTGCAGAGCGCCTTCAGCGGTCTGAGCAACGGAGATACCGTCGTTGGCGTTCTGGATAGCCTGGTTGCCACCACGGATTTGCGATTGCATACGAGTGGAGATCTGCAGGCCGGCAGCGTCGTCTTTAGCGCTGTTGATTTTCAGGCCGGAAGACAGGCGCTGCATCGAAGTCGACAGAGCGTCGGAAGCACGGTTCAGGTTCTTTTGAACGTTCAGCGACGTGGTGTTGGTGTTTACTGTTAAAGCCATGACGAATTCCTCGTTGGTTGGGTACTGCGGCTTCCGGCCCTGGCAACCGCCTGGAATGGCCTAGAGAACCTTCGTAATAGTTATCGTCGGGTTGGCAGGTTGCTTGAGGGTTTTTTGAAAAAAATTTGCCATCACCCTGCCACCCCCGAGAAAACAAGGGCTTAGCGCCCTCCCACCTGCGAAAAAATGACGCCATAAAACCGACCCGCGCGTAAAGCCGCGGGCCAGTGCGGTCGCTCACTTTGCCGATCGTGCTTTTTGCAACACTTCGATCAGCTCGTATTCCATCCAGTCCGCCAGCCCCAACCAGTCCTGACGCTCCTGACAATCGAGCATGTGCGTGAGTACAAAGGCCCAGTCCTGCTGAATCGGCGCAGGCGCAACTATCAGCAACTGTTGAGCGCCCTCGAACACATCGACCATATCCAGCGCCGCCTCGACATCACGCCCCAGACGAAACAGCCCGGCGCACTGACGGCACTCGTCGACGCACTGCTCAATCGTCCTCATTGCACAAACTCCTGATTGAACTGCGTCCCGGCGATCAGTGCGCCCGCGCGACTGCTGTTGAAAAACTGCACCTGCGGATGCGCGGCGATATAGCGCTCCAGCACACACAGATAGCCGCGAAAGTTCAGTTGGGTGCTGACCCGCTGGCCATGGCCGTCCTGTACCCAGTGCCGCGCCTGATCGACCCCCGGCCCCAGATCACCGTCATTCCAGCCAGCATGTGTCTTGTTCATCGGGAAGGCGAAGTCGGCGCCGAACAGGGTAATGCGCGATGCCCCCATCTTCACCGCCAGATCCACCGCCGGATGAATCACGCTGCCGCCGACATGCAGCTGCCCGCGCGGATATTGCTCACGCAACGCGGCGTACACCGGGCTGGCCGAGTAACCGCCATAGCGCTTGCCCTTCCACGCGGTCAGCACCGCAGGATCGCTCATGGGCAGATACACCAGCGGGATGCCAGCGGAGTCCTCGAACGGCAAATGCCGAAAGCTGATGCGCTGATCGATGGTGACCACCAGATCCGGGACGATGCCGTGTTCGCGCAGTGGCCGGTAAGCGGTATCGACGCACATCAACAATGGACGTTCAGCCTGCGCGTGCACCGCCGCCAGACGCTGGAAATGCCCTTCCAGCGTCGGCCCGGTGCCGATCACATAGATTTCCCGGCCAATGGCGCTGCCGAACAACTGCGCCACATCGTCATCGCCCAGCAAAACCGGCAGGCAGTCCTGCAAGCGCTGTTGAATGAACGGCAAGTTTGGATCGAACTCGCGATTGTTGAAGCTCAGGTGCACTTCGCTGACCAGCCGATCGCGGATCTTCGCATTGAAGTCATCAGCCAGCAGCATCTCCGCCGGCAGGGCGAAAAACGGTGTGCAGATGTCTGACAGATCACCGGCATGGAACAGCTGCACGCGCGGATCTTCCAGCCATTGGCGCTGATCGAGCAGCTGCAGCACCAGCGCAAACAACGCGCCATTGAGGATGTGCACGTACAACCGCTCAAGGCCAGCGCGCTCCAGCAGCACCGTCGGCAAATCGCCGAGGCCAGTGCCGTAGACATGCAACTGCGGTTTTTCCGCCAGGCTGGCCGCCTGGATGCGGGCTTCGTGGACCCGGTCGTGGCGGCTGGTCAGTTGAATGCCATTGACGCTGAGCGTCGAGCCCGAGCCCTGCACCAGTTCGGCTTGAACGACTGAGGTGTCTTCAGCCAGCAACCGCTCGAACAACGCCGGCCAGCGTTGCTGGATGACCTGGGCGTTGGGTTGGAAAAACTCGCTCATGACGCCTCGCGTTTCGTTCGGGCAAAAAAATAGCGTTCAAGGGTAACCTTGAACGCTATTTTTGTATCCGCCGTTTTTGACCGACTCAAGGACGATAGATGATCGCCGAGCCCCACGACAGACCGACACCGAAACCGCTCAGGGCAATGCGCTGCCAGTCGGAATCGAGTACGTGTTTCTCCAGCAGCAGCGGGATGCTCGACGACACGGTATTACCGGTCTCGACCATGTCCTTGATGAACTTCTCCGGCTCGCCTTCGAAACGCCGCGCCACCGCATCGACAATCGCCGCACTGCCCTGGTGAATGCAGAAGGCGTCGATGTCATCAGCCTTCAGGCCGGAGTCGTCGAGCAATTCGTGCAAGTGCGCCGGGACTTTGAGCAGCGCGAAGTTGAACACCTGACGGCCGTTCATGAAGAACACGCCATCGGTGACTTTCAGGTGCGGTGCGCCCGAACCGTCGGTGCCGAACTTGGCCTTGCCCAGCGCCCATGAAGGATCTTCGCCCATCCAGGTCGCCGTGGCGGCATCGCCGAAGAGCATGGTGGTGTTGCGATCTTCCGGGTCGACGATTTTCGAATACGGGTCAGCGGTGATCAGCAGGCCATTCTTCAGGCCGGCGGCTTCCATGAAGCCCTTGATCGCGTAAATGCCGTAGACGTAACCGGAGCAACCCAGAGAAATGTCGAACGCCGCGACATTAGTCGGCAGACCGAGCTTGTCCTGGACGATGGCAGCGGTGTGCGGCAGACCTTCTTCGTCACCGTTCTGGGTGACGACGATCAGTGCGTCGATCGATTCACGCTTCAGTTCAGGGTTGCTGGCAAACAGCGCATTGGCCGCTTCCACGCACAGATCGGAGGTTTCCTGTTCAGCGTCTTTGCGCGGCAGGAAGGCCGAACCGATTTTGCCGAGGATGAATTCTTCATCCTTCTCGAATTTTGCACCTTGTGCGTAATTGTCCACGCCGGCTACAGGAACGTAGCTCGCAATGCTTTTTATGCCAATCATTACGGCTTCCCAATAAAAAACAGCCCAAAACCACCGCTCGCAAGGATTCGAGGGGCGCCGACAAACAGAAAACGGCCGCCACAACGGGCAGCCACGGGGAGCGCAAAGGGCTATCACTGGAACCGATTACACGGCCAGGCGCCATCTCCCCGGTCAATACAATACAGTGAAGATGCGCGTTATGACTCGCAGGTCACGCTATTTTGCCGAATCGGTTGCAGATCGGGTTATTCGACCAACGACCAGTCCAGCGGCGTGCCACGTTTGATCGCCTGACGAGCGCGGCGACCGAGGACGGCATCGGTGTGCTTGGGCGGCAGACCGAGACCTGGGCGAATGGCGCGCAGATTGTCCCCGGAAAAGGCTTCCCCGGCCGCCATGTCGGCAG
The DNA here is from genome assembly GCF_016756945.1 of Pseudomonas sp. MWU318. Taxonomy (NCBI): domain Bacteria; kingdom Pseudomonadati; phylum Pseudomonadota; class Gammaproteobacteria; order Pseudomonadales; family Pseudomonadaceae; genus Pseudomonas; species Pseudomonas sp. MWU318. The sequence continues at coordinate 16,071 of NZ_JAESJL010000015.1, read as the reverse complement.
TGACGTACAGCGAACGGCGATAGATCAGCGACTTGCGCTCGGCCTCGGTGACGCCGTAATGCACCTGGCCCATGGCCTGCCAGGCACGTTCGGTTTCCACCACCAGACTGGCCAGCTCTGCAGGTTCCAGCGAGAAACTGGCATCGACCCCGCCCGCCGAACGGTCGAGGGTGAAGTGTTTCTCCACCACCGTCGCCCCGAGCGCCACAGCGGCCACGGACACGCCAACGCCCATGGAGTGATCGGAAAGACCTACCTCGCAACCGAACAGTTCACGCAGATGCGGGATCGTGCGCACATTGCTGTTGAGCGGGGTTGCCGGGTAAGTGCTGGTGCATTTGAGCAGCACCAGATCCTTGCACCCTGCCTCGCGGGCGGCGCGCACGGTTTCGTCGAGCTCGGCGATGCTGGCCATGCCGGTGGAGATGATCAGCGGTTTGCCGGTCGCGGCCACACGGCGGATCAATGGCAGATCGGTGTTTTCGAAACTGGCGATCTTGTAAGCCGGCACATCGAGGCTTTCGAGAAAGTCCACCGCCGTGTCATCGAACGGCGTCGAGAACGCGAGCATGCCCAACGCTTTGGCCCGGGCGAAAATCGGCGCGTGCCACTCCCACGGGGTGTGGGCCTTCTCGTACAGGTCGTACAGCGAAGTACCGGCCCACAGGCTGTTCGGGTCCTTGATGAAAAACTCGCCCTCGGCCAGATCCAGAGTCATGGTCTGCGCGGTGTACGTCTGCAACTTCAAGGCATGCGCGCCAGCCTTGGCGGCGGCCTCGACAATCTGCAGAGCGACCTCCAGCGACTGGTTATGGTTGCCGCTCATCTCGGCAATGATGAAAGGCGGCGCATCGGCACCGATCAGACGCTCGCCAATCTTGAAACTACTCATCGCGGTGATCCTTCAAAACCTTGGTGAACGCGCAGGCATTCTGGGTGAATCCGGCGTCACGAAACACATTCAAAGAGGGGCGATTGCCCCGCAGCACCTGAGCGGTGATAACGGTCATCTGCGGCCAGTGCTCGCGGACGAACGCCTCGCCTCGCGCCAGCAGCGCCCTGCCCCAGCCGAGACCGAGCCGTCCTTCCAGCAGATACAGCGACACTTCGGCTTCAAAGCCGCGCAGGTCATAACGCAAGACGCCGACCGCGCCGTCATCGGCCTCGGCAATCAACAGCAGACGCTGCGGATTGCGCAGGCTCGCATTCAGCCAGTTCAGGTGCTGCGGCCATTCGATTGCGCCAATGTCCAGTGACCAACGGGGTACAGCCTCGGCATTGTGCCCGTCGAACAGTAATTGCGCATCATCGAGGGTCGCCGGGCGCAGCTTGAGCACCGCACCGGCCAGCGCCGCCGCCACGCGTAACGCACCGCGCCCATCGACCAGTTGCCGTGAACGCTCGGCCAGACTCTGGCGCAGATAGAAATTGTCGACGACAAAACCAATGGCGTCGCGCAGTTGTTCGACGCTGACCTGCTCGCGGGCGCCCATGAACACATGCGCCCCCGCCGCTGCCATGACTTCGCCGTTGGCCTGCTGATTATTCGATACCGCGATGCAGATCGTCGGCAGGCCGAGGGCTGCACGCTCCCAACTGGTGCCGCCACCGGCGCCGATAAACAGATCGGCCGCGGTCATGCGTTGCTGGAAATCGCTGACGAAACTGTGCAGGCGCCAATGCGGCCGTGTTGCGGCCAGTGCCTGCATTTGCGCCCACGCAGGATTGTCTGCACCGGCGACGAAATCCACTTCCAGCTCTGCGAAATCCTTCAGCGCCAACATCGCGTGGTGGGTCTGCATCGCCGCATCGAAACCACCGAAATTCACCAGCACCCGCCGCGCCTTGGGTTTGATCGCAATGGCCGGGCAGACGAACTCTTCGCGCAGCATGGCGTAGCGCGGGCCGAGCAAGGTGCGGCAGCCTTCGGGCAGCAGCGGCGCATAGTTTGCGCTGAGACCGGACAGGTTCTGATTGAGCAGCAGATCAACGCTGTAACGGCGGGTGGCGAGATCGTCCACTGCCGCGATCCGAGGCGCCCAACGACGGGCAGCGGTCTGCCACTGATGGTCAAGGCCGTAGTGGTCGGCAATGATCCAGTCGAATGCAGCGTGACCTGCCAGCGCGTCCAGCGCCTCAATGTCCGCCTGCCACGGCAGCATCGATTCGATGGCTTGCTGCGGGTCTTCGTCGGGGTAGACGTCCGGCAAGGCGAAGGTCTCGAAACCTTCGGCAGCCAAGGCATCGAGCCGATGCCCGGGCAACCGCCGGCAGGCAAAGGCGACATGACTGCCTTGCTTGCGCAGTACTCGCGCCAGCGTCAGACAACGGGCGATGTGGCCACTTCCAATGGTCGGCGAAGCGTCAGCGCGGATCAACACTCTCATTGCAGTTCTCCGCCGGCCTTGAGCGCGGCGTAGAGGTATTCGGCGCGTTTCCAGTCTTGCAGTGTGTCGATGTCCTGCACCAGATGTCGCGGCAGAATGACCGGCAGACTCGCGGACGAATACAACACTTCACCGCGCAACCACGCCTCGCTGCGGCCCCAGTAGAACTGGCCGGCGTCCTGAAAGGCCTCGGGCAGATCCTGCGAGCGGGTTTGGCGAAATTCCGGGTACAACGCGGTCAATGCGCCCTGCCCGTCCAGCGTCAGCGCCCGCTGTACCGGGAAACCAAAGCTGCACACGGAGAACGCAAAGGCTTTGTCCGGGTGCTGCTGCAGCAAATCGAATCCCTCGCGCAGAAAACGACCTTGCAACAACGGCGCCGTGGCGTACACGCAGCAGGCGTAATCGAAGGCTGGCAGTTGCTGCAAGGTATGCACGATCACCGCAGCGGTGCCGGTGAAATCATCCGCCAGTTCAGCAGGACGCAGGAACGGCACTTGCGCACCGTGTGCCAGCGCCAGCTCGGCAATTTCGGCGTCATCGGTACTGACCACGACCTGTTCGAACAGGCCACTGTCGAGCGCCGTACGGATCGAGCGAACGATCATCGGCACGCCGTCGAACGGCAGCAGATTCTTGCGCGGGATGCGCTTGCTGCCGCCACGGGCCGGGATGATTGCAACGCTGCTCAAGAACGTTTTTCCAGCAGGAACCAGGTGACGTCGTCCGCCGGGAATTGCGGATCACGGTGATAAACAAAGCCGTAATCGAGCAGTTGCAGATCCGGATAGCGATCAAGCATTTCCCCAGCGAAGTCGCGTTTGAACAGTTTGCCGCTGTTGCCGCGATAGGCCACTTCCACCGGCGCCGGATTGTAGTACTCGGCGATCAGGATGTAGCGCTGGCTCAACGCATACAACTGCGCATAGGCGGTCGGCAGCAGCTCCGGCGCCAGATGGATCAGCACACCTTTGCTCAGAGTCAGGTCGTAACTGCGCTCGCGCGGAAAGTCGAACAGCGAGCCGTGCCAGATCTGCGCGATGCCCAGTGCCCGCGCCTGAGCACAGGCGCTTTCATTGATCTCGACGCCGAACAATTCACTGTGCGGCAGCAGTTGATGCAGCGCCTGCAGGTTGTTGCCGGCATTGGTGCCCAGCTCAAGCACACTGTCGATGCGCCCGGCGCGGCTCAGGGCCTTGGCGAACAACGCCAGGTTGGCCGCGACCAACGGCTGACCGACGTTGCGATCGACGTACTGGTTGCCGAAATCGCCCTGCCAGAATTTTTCCTGTTCACTCAGATCACGCATTGCACAGTCTCATTCGCCGCCGCAGCGGGATTTATTCGGTCAGCCGGCGCAATTGCTCGACCACATGATCCTGCTGCTCGTCACTGAGCAGCGGATACAGCGGCAGGCTGATCGCCTCGGCGTAATAACGTTCGGCTTCGGGGAAATCGCCTTCGGCAAAACCCAGGTCGCGATAGTACGGCTGCAAATGCACAGGAATATAGTGCAGGTTCACGCCGATGCCGGCGGCACGCAAGCCTTCGAACACCTGACGGTGGGTCAGGCCGATGCGCTCGGTCTGCAGGCGCACCACATACAGATGCCACGCCGATTCCGCCTCCGGCTGCGCGCTGGGCAAGGTCAGCGGCAGATACGCCAGCAACCGGTCGTAGCGCGCCGCCAGTTCGCGGCGACGGGCGATGAAGCCGTCCAGTCTGGCCAGTTGCGACAGACCCAGCGCCGCCTGCAAATCGGTGATCCGGTAATTGAAACCCAGCTCGATCTGCTGGTAATACCACGGGCCGTGGCTGGGCTCGCTCATCTGCTGCGGATCGCGGGTCATGCCATGGCTGCGCAGACGTTGCAGACGCTCCGCCAGTTGCGGGCGATTGGTCAGGACCATGCCGCCTTCGGCGCTGGTGATGATCTTCACCGGGTGGAAACTGAACACGGTCATCGCCGCAAAGTCCCCGCAACCCACCGGGCGCCCGGCGTAACTGGCGCCCACCGCGTGCGAGGCGTCTTCGATCACGGTGAAGTTGTAGCGCTCGGCCAGTTCGGCAATCTTGCGCAGGTCGCAGCTTTGCCCGGAGAACGCCACCGCCACCAACACTTTCGGCAACGTGCCGTCCTGTTCGGCCTGATCGAGTTTCGCGGCAAGGGCGAAGGCATCGAGGTTCCAGGTCAGCGGATCGATGTCGACGAAATCCACTTCGGCGCCGCAATAGCGCCCGCAATTGGCCGAGGCCAGAAAGGTGTTCGGCGTGGTCCACAAGCGATCACCCGGGCCTAGGCCGGCCGCGAGGCAAGCGATGTGCAGCGCCGCCGTGGCGTTGCACACCGCCACGGCGAAGTCGGCCTGGCAACGCTCGGCCATTGCCTGCTCGAAACGCTCGATGGTCGGGCCCTGGGTCAGCCAGTCCGATTGCAAAACCTCGACCACTGCATCGATGTCCGCTTGATCAACGCTCTGCCGACCGTAGGGAATCATGCCGACAACTTCGCGTGCAGCTCGGCGATCTGCCCGATCGAGAGGTAGTGCGGATTGGTGTCGGAACGGTATTCGAAGTCTTCACTTACGGGCCGGCCACGTTCGCCAAGCTTGTCCTCGGAGAAATCGACATCGACGCTGGTAAAGCGGATTGAAGGCTGGATGGTGTAGTGGTCTGCGAATTCCAGGGTCATCCGCGCATCGTCCAGAGGCACCATCAGTTCATGCAGTTTTTCCCCCGGACGAATACCGACGTTCTTGTGCGGCAGATGCTCGGCCATGCCCCGCGCCAGATCGACGATGCGAATCGACGGGATCTTCGGCACGAACACTTCGCCGCCGTGCATCCGCGCAAAGCTGTCGAGGACAAACTGCACGCCGTGATCGAGGGTGATCCAGAATCGGGTCATACGTTCGTCGGTGATCGGCAATTCCTGCGCACCGTCGGCGATCAGCTTGCTGAAGAACGGCACCACCGACCCCCGAGAGCCCGCCACGTTGCCGTAGCGCACCACGGCAAAACGCGTTTGTTGTTCACCGGCAATGTTGTTGGCGGCGACGAACAACTTGTCCGAGAGCAACTTGGTCGCGCCGTACAGGTTGATCGGGCTGGCCGCTTTGTCGGTGGACAGCGCCACAACCTTTTTCACGCCGTTGTCGATGGCGGCGGCGATGATGTTCTCCGCGCCATTGACGTTGGTGCGGATGCATTCGGTCGGGTTGTACTCCGCCGCCGGCACCTGCTTGAGCGCCGCCGCGTGCACCACGTAGTCGATGCCGCGCATGGCCTGCCGCAGACGGTCGGCGTCGCGCACGTCACCAAGGAAGTAACGCATGCACGGCGCGTTGAACGTCTGCTGCATTTCGTACTGCTTGAGCTCATCGCGGGAGAACACCACCACGCGCTTGGGCTGGTATTGCTCAAGCAGACGGGCGATGAACTTGCGCCCGAACGAGCCGGTGCCGCCGGAGATGAAGATCGATTTACCGTTGAACATGTGCTGATTCCTGTTCCTTGTCCGGCGGACTCAAGCGAGTAACTGCGACCAGTCGATCGAGGTATTTTCAGCCAGCGTAAAACCTTTGCCGGTGAGGGCCAGGTTGGCGTTGTAAGCCGGATCCTGCGCGAAGGCGCCGCTCCATTTCTCCCGCAAAGCCTGCAGCGCCTCGGGTGCTTGCGGCAGCTCGCCGGTATGCAGTACCTGCACCGACGGCGTCCATACGATGAGGTAGCCCGCCTGCCCGGCCTTGAGGCACAGGTCGACATCGCTGAAACCGCCGGCGAAATCGACTTCGTCCAGACCGCCCAGTGCGTCGAACAACTCTTTGCGCACCATCAGACACACCTTCGACACCGCCGAGTAGTTCTGCTCGACCGCCAGACGCTGCATGTAACCCGCTGCCGCATGTTTTTCGCCGATGAAGGCCGAGCCGACGCCGCCGTTCATCCCGAGAATCAAACCGGCCTGAGAGACCTTGCCGTCGCGGTCGACCAGTTTGGCGCCGACAATACCGACCTCCGGCCGTTGCGCATGGTTGAGCAACGAATCGATCCAGTTCGGATTGACGATCTCGCTGTCAGCGGCCAACAGCACCAGATATTCACCCCGCGCCTGCTCGCTGGCGGCGTTGTACAACGCGACTTCGCTCAGCGGCTGATCGGCACGCAGCACATTGACTTTAGGGTTACGCAGCGTGCCCAGCCAGTCATTGACCTCGGCCGACTGATTCGGATTCGCCGCAATCAGCACTTCATAGCGGCTGTAACGGGTTCTGAGCAAAACGCCTTCCAGGCAACGACGCAGTGCCGGCAGGTCGTCGATGGCCGGCACAATGATCGACACCAGCGGCTGTTCGGTATGGCGATAATCAACCTGCCAGGTGCCCGGCAGCGACGACGTGACCTTGGCCTTGTAGCCGCGATGGGTCAAATGACGCAGCAGCGCCTGACGCTCGTGGGCCACCTCTTCCTGCGCCGGAACCTGGGTAATCAGCAGTGGCTCGTCAAGATGCGCCAGCCCCTCGAGACCGCCCTGCTCAATCAGACGCAACAACAGGTCGAACTCCAGCGCCTTGCTGAAATCAGCCTGGTAACCGCCCGTCTCAAGGAACACGTCACGACGAATCAGCCAGTGGCGCGCCATCAACGACGGGTTGCTTTGCAGCAAGTCGAGATTGAAGCCGGGGCGGAACACGTCGATCAGCGCGCCCTCTTCATTGCGCTGGATTTCATCGGTGGCGACCGCGCGAAGGCCCGTGGCCGACATCAATTCCAGGCCGGCGCGCAACAGACCACCCGCCGTGAACTCATCGCCCACTTGTGCCAACAGCAGCCAGTCGCATGGCGACTGGGCCGCACTCAGGTTGAGCTTGTCGACGAAATTGCCCGGGGTGACGCGGACAAAGTGCAAGGTGTTCTGCGCAGTGGTCGCAGCCTGCGGTTCGCCCGTGGTGAAGACCACGATCTTGAAGGCTTTACTGTGGCCTTCAACCAGGCTGTCGAGGGTCACTTGCAACTTGTCGACGTCGTTGTCCAGGTCCAGCAGGAAAATGCCGAACTGTGGCCCGCCGTTGTTCGCCGCCAGGTGCGCGGCAATCAACGCCCGCTGCTCGGCGTCCGGCGTACGGCACGCCAGCCATTCGAGCAAACGCCCCGAACGCATCTTGCTGAAGACCGGGTAGTGATCGGCTTTCGACACCGTCTCGAGACGCGCGTCCCAGGCAGCCATTTCCTGAGCTTGTGTGTCATCGCCGGACGCCTGCAGTTGCTCGACCAGACGCTTGACCACACGACGGTTGAACGCATTGCTGTCATGGGCCTGCCACAAGCGATCGAGCACACTTTCCGGGGTATCGTTATTGCGGGCCTGCTGCAGGTATTCCTGCCGGGTCCAGACACCCTCGAGCTGTTCCAGTTGCACACGGCCGGCCGGCATCGCGTGCAACAGGAATTCAAACTCGGCCAGCAAATCAAAAAAGCGCTGGTTGTAGAACGGCATCTCGACGTACTGCAGTGGCCCGAAGCGGCGCTCCGGGGTTTTGCTTACGTTGTTCCAGATGGACTGGAAAATCAGCTCGGCCGTCAGTGCGCGACCGGTCACCAGGCTATCGGTCATCGCCGCGAAGCTTTCCAGGGCGAACGCCTTGCGCTGCGCCTGGTCGAGGTCGGTGATGCCCGTCGGCAGCGAGGCGAGGAATTCGGCGAAGGCTTCACGCTCGGCCACCGATTTGGCATCGGTGTAAGACAGCGCGTGATACACCTCGGTGTTGTGGTCAGAGAAACCGACGTTGATTTCGCGTACGACATACGGGATCGGCAGCACCCGCGCCTTGGCGTTCGCCAGCAGATAGTAGCTGTGACCAATCTCCTGCCATTCGAAACTGGTGCCCGCCGGCAATGCCGCATACCAGTCCTGGATGATCGCGGTTCGGCACACGCCATAGAACGGCGGTACGTACTGATGCATGAAGTCGAGGACGCGATCCTCGGCACGTTCCGAGGCGTAGTCTTCGCAGATTTTCTTGTCGCGGCGGTAGTAACTGACACTCCCGGCCAGCGCCAGGTACATCAGGCAATAGCCGTGGCACAAACCGTAGTCGCGGTTGGCTTCAAGGAAGCTCACCGACTCGGCCAGTGACTCATGCAGGATGAAATCGTCGTCGGCAGCGAACACCATATACGGCGTGGTCAGCTGCTCGACGCCGTAAGTCAGTTTGGCCTGCATGCCCCAATAGGCGAATTGCGGCAGGTGCTGATAATCGACCGAGGAAAAGTCACCTTCCGGGCGCTCGGGAGAAGAGTCCAGCACCAGCACCTTGCAAGGCAGGCTGCTGTAGTACTGCAGCGCTCGACGCAAAAAAGCCGGGCGGTTGTGGGTGATCAGAACCACCGTCAGCAACTCGCTCAATGGCAGCCTGTTTTCTGAACCGTACTTGCCTTGCATAACTTCTCCCACAATCGGCGAAACCGCCCGAAAAACGCTTTGATGATGGAACCGATTAACGAACCCGACGCAGATAGCCATCCGCAGCAACGGTGATCAGCAGCTTGTCCTGCATGTGCTGGTCGATCTCGAAATCAGCGTTCTCCTTGAGGTAGGCCCAGACCGCTGTTTTCGGGTTGTCACCCGGCCCCCATGGACGATCCGGGAAGGCATCGGCCGGCATGTCTTCAACCACGGTGTCCATGACCACGCAGTAGCTGTCCAGCGAAACCAGTGGCGCGTAGAAACGCAGCTCTTCGAGGACGTGTTCGTGGGTATGGTTGGAGTCGAGCACCACGATCACTTTCTTGCCGGCAGCGGCCTGACGCACTTGCTCGACCACGGCCGGATCCAGGCTGGAGCCTTCGATCATGCTGATGCGCTTGATCATCGGGTGGCTTTCGATGGCTTCGCGGTTGTGCGCACGAATGTCGCGATCGATACCCAGCACTTCGCCGTGGCCCTGCAGCTCCAGCAACGAGGCGTAGTAAATGATCGAACCGCCATGGGCAATGCCACACTCGATCACCAGGTCAGGCTTGATGCGCCAGATCAGTTCCTGCATCGCCATCATGTCTTGTGGCAATTGAATGATCGGACGGCCCATCCACGAGAAGTGATAGGTGTACTTGTGTCTGGCCGACTGGTTGTAGAACTCCTGGGCCAGCGCCTTCAGGTCCTTGTCCTGGCCCTGGGCATTGACTTCGGCGTGGCACTCCGCCTCGAAAGCTTTGATTACGTTATCGCTCATTGTCCGGTCTCACTGAAAAGTCATTGGATAGTCGCGCTGCCAAAAGGCATTCGCGTCGAAGCGCATCAATGGGTTCGCTGCACCTCGAGCAACTGTTGCAAACGGTCGACCACCGCCCAGAACGCCATGGGTTCGTGTGTCGGATAGGGGTAATGCCCCAGATTCAAATCGATCGAAGCACCGCGTTCACGCAGGCGTTGCTCGACCAGGGTTCTTACCGAAACCGCCTGGCCGCTGGCGCAATTGATCACGCCGTTGAAATCGCGCTGATGGACGATCGCGGCGAGGTAATCGGCGGCGCTGGCGATCGGCAAAAAGTCCCGCAACTGCTCGCCGCCAGACATGTTGAATGACGCGTCGCCGCTATCGATCGCCCGATCCAGCGCTGCCAGCAGACTGCTGGGGTTCTGCCCTGCGCCATGCAAATAGAACAGGCGCGCCCACTGCAAAGTGAACGGATGTTCTTGCGCAAGGTTCTGCAAAAACAGGTGCAAGGTGTGCTTGGCCAACCCGTAAGGATTGCTCGGCCGCGGCTCGACGCTTTCGCTGAGCGGGCCGCTTTGCATGCCGTACTCGAAGCAGGTGCCGGTCACCAGCACTTGCGGCACACCCGCCTCGACCGCGTCTTTGATAAAGCGGTAGTCGGCCATCAGGTTGTGCTCGAAATGGAACAGCGCCCGATAGTTCGGCAACCCCGGCCAGGCGAGATGGGCAAGCACGTCGATGCCGTCGGTGAGCGCCGCAATGTCCAGCTCCGCCGCATGAATATCCGCCGCGACGAATTCGACGTGGTTGACCCATGGCATGGTCGCAGCCGTATCTGTATTGCGCGCCACCGCGCGCACGGCGCAGCCACGCGCGAGCAACGCCGCGACCAAATGCCGACCGACGAAGCCCGTGGCCCCGGTGACCAGGACTTTCACAGGACTTTCATCTCAGGCACGGCGATCACGAAGCGCCCGTCCCACTGACGTACTTGCGCCAGTTGCTGACTGACTTCGTGCAGCAGGTTCCACGGCAGCACCAACACGTAGTCCGGTTTTTCGATGTCGATTTGTGCCGGCGCGACAATTGGAATACGACTGCCCGGCAAAAACTTGCCCTGCTTGTGCGGGTTGGCATCGGCCACCCACGCCAGCAGATCCGGTTTGACCCCGGCGTAGTTGAGCAAGGTGTTGCCCTTGGCCGCCGCGCCGTAACCGACCACTCGCTTGCCGTCGGCCTTGGCCTGCAACAGGAAACGCAGCAGGTCATGCTTGATACGTTCGGCAGCCGGCGCGAGGGTCGCGTAGTACTCCGGCGTTTTCACCCCGGCATCCAGTTCGGCCTGCAGTTGTTGCTGCACCGCCGGCTGCACCGCACGACGCTCACCGTCCTGGCGCTGCACGAACACCCGCAGCGAACCGCCGTGAGTGCTCAACTGACTGACGTCGAACACTTCCAGACCATTGCGCTCGCACAAAGTCTGCACCGCGGTCAGCGACAGGTAGGAATAGTGCTCGTGGTACAGCGTGTCGAACTGCGCGCCGGCCATCAGCGTCAGCAGTTGCGGAAATTCGAAGGTAGCGACGCCGGTCGGCTTGAGCAGCGTGGCGAAACCACCGAGGAAATCATTGATGTCCGGCACATGCGCGAGCACATTGTTGGCGGCCATCAGGTCGGCGCCCCAACCTTCGCCTTTCAACTGCGCTGCGCTATCGCGACCGAAGAACACTTCACGAATCTGCAGACCCTTTTCCCGCGCCGCTTGCGCGGTGCTGCGGGTCGGCTCGACACCCAGGCACGGAATGCCGCGAGCAGCGACGTACTGCAGCAGGTAGCCGTCATTGGCGGCGATTTCGACCACACGACTGTCGGCGTTCAGCGCAAAGCGCTCGACCATCTCGGCGACATAACGCTCGGCGTGGGCCAGCCAGGTGCTGGAGAACGAACTGAAGTAGGCGTACTCGGCGTCGAACAGGCTGTCGGCACGGGTGTAGTCCTCGGTCTGCACCAGCCAGCATTGCTGGCACACGGCGACCTTGAGCGGCACCCATTGCTCGGCCTGCTCCAGGCGCTCGGCATGCACGTAGGCGTTGGACGGTGGCGAGGTGCCGAGGTCAATCAGCGGCAGGCTCAGCGGTGCGGCGCACCCACGGCAGTTCATAGACGCACTCCGGCAAAGTGTTGATCGAGCGCGGGATGGCTGGAATCACGCGCTGACAAATTATTGACAGGCAACGGCCAGGCAATCGCCAGCCGTGGATCGTTCACCGACAAGCCGCCCTCATGCTCCGGCGCGTAGTCGGCGCTGTGCAGGTAAAGCAGTTCGGCGTCTTCCGTCAGAGTCTGGAAGCCGTGAGCAAACCCGGCCGGAATCAACAGACTGCGACCATCGCCAGCCTTGAGATGCTCGGCGTGCCAGTGCAGAAACGTTTCGGAATCAGGACGCAGATCCACCGCCACGTCCCACACTTCACCGCGCAGGCAAGTGATCAGCTTGGCTTCCGGCGCATTGGCATTCTGATAATGCAGACCGCGCACACTGCCTTTTTCACGGGTGCAGGAATGGTTGATCTGGCGGATGTGAAATTCGCTGCCGAACGCACTCAGGCTGCCTTCGCAGAACAGTCGGGCGAAATGCCCGCGCTGATCTTCGAAGCGTCTGTGCTGGACGCTGAACAGCCCGGCCAGCGGCAACGGTTTCAAGGAAAACTCGCTCACAGCGCGCCTCGGTACAGGTTCAGTTGGCCGAGAGTGACGTTGCGCATGTCGTCACCGTTCTGCCACGCCAGGTGCCAGTCGAGGGTCTGGGTCAGGCATTGCTGCAAGGTCCAGCGTGGCTGCCAGCCCAGGACCTGACGGGCGCGGCTGCTATCCAGACGCAACAGGCCGGCCTCGTGCAGTTCGCTTTTTTCGATGCGCAAACCGCGTGCCTGTGGCCAGCGACTGGCGAGCAGCTCGACCACTTCGCCGACGCTGCACATGTCCGCCTCGCCCGGGCCGAAGTTCCACGCCCCGGCGTATTCCGGGCCTTGTTCGTAGAGGCCGGCAGCCAGTTGCAGGTAACCGGCCAGCGGTTCCAGCGCGTGCTGCCACGGGCGTACGGCTTGCGGGTAACGCAGGGTCACCGGTTCGTCTGCAGTCCAGGCCTTGAGCACGTCGGGAATCAGTCGCTCCGGGGCGAAGTCGCCGCCACCCAGCACGTTGCCGGCGCGCGCGGTGGCCAGGGCCAGACCGTGCTCGGCGTACTTGTCGGCCGGGAAAAACGACGCGGCATAAGACTGCGCCAACAGTTCGCAGCAAGCCTTGCTGCTGCTGTAAGGATCGTGCCCGCCGAGGGCTTCGTCTTCGCGGTACGGCCACAACCATTCCTTGTTGGCGTAAACCTTGTCGGTGGTCACCAGCACGCAGGCGCGCACGCAACCGACCTGACGAATCGCTTCGAGCAGGTTCAGCGTGCCCATGACGTTGCTGGAATAAGTACCCAGCGGGTCGCGATAGCCTTCACGCACCAGCGGCTGCGCGGCCAGATGCAGGACGATCTCCGGCTCGGTGTCGGCGATGATCTCCAGCAACGCGCCGAGATCGCGCAGATCACCGCGCTGATCGTTGATCCCTTCGTGAACCCGCGCCAGTTCATACAGGCTCGGTTCGGTCGACGGATCCAGCGAAAAACCGCTGACTTGCGCGCCGAGGCTTTGCAGCCACAGGGTCAGCCAACTGCCCTTGAAACCGGTGTGGCCGGTAATCAGTACGCGCTTGCCGCGCCAGAAATCCGCACTCAGGCCCATTGCTTCCATGGGGCCTCCCCGCTCTGCCACAGCGCTTCGAGGTGGTTTTTGTCGCGCAGGGTGTCCATGGGTTGCCAGAAGCCGTCGTGCTCGAACGCCTTGAGCTGCTCATCCTGGGCCAGCCGTGCCAATGGCTCAGCCTCCCAGGTGGTTTCATCACCCGCGATATACGGCAACACTTTTGGCGACAGCACGAAGAAGCCGCCATTGATCCAGCCGCCATCACCACGGGGTTTTTCGGTGAAGCCGAGCACCTGATCGCCCTGGCGTTCCAGGGCGCCATAACGACCCGGTGGTTGCACCGCCGTCACGGTCGCCAGACGGCCATGGGCCTTGTGGTAGTCGACCAACTGGCGAATGTTCAAATCGGAAACACCGTCGCCGTAAGTGAAGCAGAACGCCTCTTCATCCTTCAGATAACGGCCGGCACGCAACAGACGGCCACCGGTCATGGTTTCCTCGCCGGTGTCGATCAGGGTGACACTCCATGGTTCGCTGTAATTCTGATGCACGTCCATGCGGTTCTCGCGCATGTTGAACGTGACGTCGGAGGTGTGCAGGAAGTAATTGGCGAAGAAGTCCTTGATCGCGTAGCCCTTGTAGCCCAGGCAGATCACGAAGTCGTGGATTCCGTGAGCGGAATACTGCTTCATGATGTGCCAGAGAATTGGCTTGCCGCCGATCTCGATCATCGGCTTGGGCTTGAGGTGCGACTCTTCACTGATGCGCGTGCCGAGGCCACCCGCCAAAATTACTGCCTTCATCGTCTCCCCTCTTGTTCTTCACCGGGCTGCGCAGAGCTTTCTTGAGCGATGCGGGCCATCTGGCTAAACCTTTTGCCGCTTGCGACGCCGCAGCGATGACCGCAAGCGCTCGTTTTATGGCGATTTGAGGGGGACTTGCAGGAAACGCGCCAGCTCGGTGCGCAGTGTGTGGCAGGACGTGCGGCCATGAAAAAAGGGATGAATCCGTCACCGGACTCATCCCTTTCATCGAGCTATTTCAACGATTGGAGCGGATCAGCCAAACATGCTGAACCCGTCATTGATCGGCAGAACATCACCGTTGGCTGCCATGAAGTGCTCGATGGTGTTGTAGCCAGCGAACCAGTCCTGCAGTTTTACGCCTTGGGCGGTTGGATCAGACGGTGGGAAACTGCCGTCATTGAGGTACAGGTCGTTGCCCACCCGTTCCAGTTGCAACGTATCAGCCGAACGGATGTTGTTCAGGATCAGCGTGTCCGTACCGCTAGTGCCATCATCACGGATGGTTACCAGCAGGCCGGTATTGACGACATAGGTGTCGCCGCCTTCGCCGCCGTTGGCAAAACCGGTGGCTTTATTTTGCCACGGGTAATTATTGATGGCGCCGAAAGTCAGCGCGTCGTTGCCCGCCCCGCCAAGCAGTACGAAGTTTTCGCCGGTACCGAGCAGATCATCACTACCGTCGCCACCATCGGCAGTGCCGCTGACGACGTAGATCGTGTCGTTGCCAGCTTCACCGAAGGCGAACGTTCCACGGTCGTCCGGCGCACTGATGATGAGGTCGTTGCCATTGCCGCCGTAGAGCATGTCGGCCTGCGGCCCAGCGGCAGCGACGTCGACCGCGAACGGCCCGAGCTGGGTGTAGAAACTGCCGTAAATGACATCATTGCCATCGCCACCGTAAATGGTGTCGTTGCCCAGACCACCTTCAAGGCCGTTGGCCAGCGCGTTGCCGGTCAGCGTGTCGTTGAAGTTGGTACCGATGATGCTTTCGACATTGATGAGCACATCGCCTTGTGCATCACCGCCCTGATTGACGCCGGTCTGCAGGTTGATGTTCACCGCTGTGGTGTTGTTGATGTACCAGACCGTGTCGATCCCTTCACGCCCGTCAATCACGTCGGCGCCGCCGCCACCGATGAAATTGTCGTTGATCGCCGTTCCGGACAAGGTGTCGGCAAAGCCGCTGCCCTGGAAGATCTCGATATTGGTGAAGGTATCGCCAGCAGCATCACCGGCATTGACGTTGGTTTTCAGGTCGATAGTAACGGCACTGTCTGACGACTCGTAACTGACCATATCCAGGCCGGTGCCGCCGTTGATTGCCAGCGCTACGGAGTTGCCAACGAAGATGTCGTTGTACTTCGAGCCTGTGAACGCCTCGATGCTGTTGTAGGTGTCGCCCGTCGCGATCCCGCTACTGACACCGGTTTTCAAGTTGATGCTGACGCCTACCGTGCTGTCGTCGTAGGACACCGTGTCCATGCCTCCACCACCGATGAACTGGTCGGCACCACCGCCACCGTAAAGCAGATCATTGCCATTGCCGCCGGTGATGATGTTGTCGATCGCATTACCCACGCCGGTGAACGAGCCGGTACCGGTGTAGGTCAGGCGCTCGACGTTGGCTGCCAGCGTATGGTCCTTGTAGCTGACGCGCACTTCATCGTTGCCGCCGCCAACTTGCTCGATGACCGTTACGCCTCCGCCGTTGACGTAGTAGATGTCATCGCCCGCACCACCATCGTAAGTTGCAAAGAGGTAGGCATCCGTGGTGAAGGTATCGTTGAACGCCGTACCGATGACTTTCTCGATATTGGTCAGGGTCACGCCCTGCGAATCGCCACCGACGCCAGGCAGGCTGGTGCCCGGTCGGATGTCGATATTCACGGCCGCGCTCGAAGTCGAGTAGTCC